>CAZMJQ010000432.1:0-7782 GCA_964566475.1 uncultured Propylenella sp.
AGATAGCAATGATATCAAATGAATAAGTTTGATGTCAACGTTAGAACGCCACCGAAACTGAGCTCAGTCAAACAGGCTCGACACCGACTTCTCCAGCGCCGTGCGGTTCACCGCCTCGCCTAAGAGCGCAGCGATCGAGACGATGCGGATGTTGTGCGCGGTCCTCACCGCGCTCGTCGCCTCGATGGAATCGGTGATCACCAGCTCCTTGAGTTTGGAGGCGGTGATGCGCGCCACCGCGCCACCCGACAGGACCCCGTGGGTAATGTAAGCGGCGACTGACGTGGCGCCGCGGTCAAGCAGTACGTCTGCGGCATTGCACAGCGTGCCGCCGGAATCGACGATGTCGTCGACGAGGAGACAGGCGCGCCCCTCCACGTCGCCGATGACGTTCATCACCTCCGACTCGCCGGGCCGCTCGCGGCGCTTGTCGACGATGGCGAGTGGCACGTCGATGCGCTTGGCGATGAGCCGCGCGCGCACCACGCCGCCCACGTCGGGCGATACGACCATGAGATGATTGTTGTCGTAGCGCTCGGCGATGTCGCGCGTGAAGACGGGCGCGGCGAAGAGGTGGTCTGTCGGGATGTCGAAGAAGCCCTGGATCTGCCCGGCATGCAGGTCGACCGTAAGCGCCCGGTCGGCGCCGGCCGTCACGATCATGTTGGCGACGAGCTTGGCGGAGATCGGCGTGCGCCCGAGCGACTTCCGGTCCTGCCGCGCATAGCCCAAATAGGGGATGACCGCCGTGATGCGCTTGGCCGAGGCGCGCTTCAGCGCATCGATGATGATCAGGAGCTCCATGAGGTTGTCGTTCGCCGGGAAGCTGGTCGACTGCACGACGAAAACGTCCTCGCCGCGCACGTTCTCCTGGATCTCGACGAAGATCTCCTGATCGGCGAAGCGCCGCACCGCGCACTGCGCGAGGTCGGTTTCCAGATAGTCGGCGATGGCCTGGGCGAGCGTGGCGTTTGAGTTCCCAGCGACGATCTTCATGTCTTCAGGCGGCCCCCGGGCGGCTTGCCGGCCCGTCAAGCGCGCCCCGAGCGGCGGGGCGCGGGGCCTTGTAGCAACCGCCTCCAAGGCCGACAACCGCGCCGCAGCAGCATTTCCTACCGCTTTCCCGCGAGTCTCCTAGGAGCAACAGATGCGTCCGGCGCGCCCGGCTCGCGGGTGAATCAGGTGAGCACGATGGCGGAGAGCAGCCGGCCGTAGTCCGCCTCGCCGCGATGCGTCGCGCGGCGGTAGGAGAAGAAGCGAGCCTCGTCGGCATAGGTGCAGAGGCCCGTGTCGTGCGCCGTGCCGAGACCTGCTCGCGTCAGCCGCGCGAATATGTAGCCCGGCAGATCGAAATAGCCATGGCCGTCGCCCTCCGACGGGCGGAAATGGCGGGCGTTCTCGGGGTCGGCTTCCATGAAGCGGGCGATGAACTCCGGCCCCACCTCGTAGGCCTCGGCGGAGATCGTCGGCCCGAGCGCGGCGACGATGCGGCTTCGCTCCGCGCCGAGCCGCTCCATCGTTTCGATTGCCGATTCCAGGACACCGCCGAGCGCGCCCTTCCAGCCGGCATGCACGGCGGCCACCACCCGCGCTTCCGCGTCGGCCATCAGCACCGGCCCGCAATCGGCGGTGCCGACGCCGACGGCGACGCCCGGTCTATTGGTGACGACGGCGTCAGCCTTCGGTCCGAGCCCCGGGCCCCAGGCCTTCTCGACCACCACGGCGTCGGGGCTGTGTATCTGATAGGGCGTCGCGAGATCGTCGCGCGATACGCCAAGATGCCCGGCCGCGCGGGCGCGGTTCTCCAGCACCGATTCCCGCGCGTCCTTCGAGCCAACGCCCGTATTGAGGCCTGCGTGAAGCCCGGTCGAGATGCCGCCACTCCGGGTGAAGAAGGCGTGGCGCACGCCGGGCAGCGCCAGCGCGGGCGCTTCGATCGGAGCGATTCTATAGGGCGGGCTGTGCATGGCGCGGACGTTGGCTGTGCCGCGTTCCGAAGTCAAACCGGGACGCAGCTCGCGATTTGCGAGGCCGCGCGCGTCAGTGCAGATGGGGATCCTCCCTGTCGCCGCCGCGATGTGCGGCGTCGTCATAGCCGCGCCGCGCACTGTAGAAGATGAGGAACATGAGCCCGCCGGCGACCGCGAACGAGAAGAAGACCATGAGGAACACGGCTGCGTAGCCATGGCCGCTCAGCGCCATTCCCGTGAGCATCATGCCAGTGGGGACAAGCGCGGCTGCAGCGAGCAACAGGAGGAAGAGGCCGCCTCCGATGACAAGCATCCGGGTCATGAAGCGAATGTAGAACGCCGGCCCGGAAATGCGAGCCTATTCGCCGAATGGTGGCGGAATGAGAGCCGGCGGGGTCAGCGCCAGCACTTTGAAGAGCGCGCCCATCTGAGCAGGCCCGGCGAGCCTCTCCACCGCGGCGCGGATTGCCTCACGCGTTCCGGAATCTGCCTGGGCGCCAAGCCGGCCCGCCCGCTCGACGAGTCCGAGCGCCGTCAGGAATACGCCCTGCGGCATCGGTCCGTGCGCCGCGGCGCCCACTTGACGCGCCGCGCGTGCCAGCGCGCCGAAATCGACATGCGCGGTGAGGTCCGTGGCGCCGGGCGCTGCCAGCGGGTCGGCGAAGGTGTGTCCCCGCACGGCCTGGAACGTCTCGCCCGGCGCTGTCTCCGAATGGCCGTAGTCGATGACCAGCGCCGCGCCGCCGCGCGCAACGATCCGCCCGGCGATGGCGGCGATCAGCGCGTCGGCGGAGGGCCGCATCTCAAGCACCGATCCGTGCGGTGCCTGCACTTCGCTTTCGAGCACGCCCGGCCCGATCCCGAAGACGAGCCGGTCCCGGGGATCCACCCCGACGACGCGCTCGCGCCATGTGTCGAGGCGCACGAACTGGCGGATCGGCAGGGCGTCGAAGAACTCGTTAGCGAAGAGCAGGAGAGGGCCGTCTGGCACGCAGTCGAAGTCAGTGTGCCACGCCACGTCCGTCCCGGATTGCGGGAGCGTATCGGCTTGGCGCTGCCTAAGCGTCGGGCTCGTTTCGACGAGATGGACCGATGCCGCGCGCGTGAAATCCGGGGCGTGACGGGCGACACGCAGCACGTCGGCCATGAGCGTGCCACGGCCCGGGCCGAGCTCGACCAGCTGGAACGGAGCGGGCGCGCCGAGTCGCCGCCAGACCTCGACCAGCCAGGCACCGACGATCTCGCCGAACATCTGGCTTACCTCCGGCGCCGTGACGAAGTCGCCCGCCGTGCCGAACGGGTTGCGGGTCGTGTAGTAGCCGTCCTCGGGGTCGCTCAGGCAGTGTGTCATGTACTCGGCCACGTTCATCGGGCCGTTCGCACGGATGAGTCCGCGCAGCTTCTCAAGCAGCCGCGCCTCGCTCACGCCGGTTGCCGCCGCCCCGCCCAGAGCATGGCGCCGAGCCCGATCACGACCATCGGGATGGAGAGAATCATGCCCATGGTGAGGAAGCCCGTGATGGTGCCGAGCTGCGGGTCGGGCTCGCGAAAAAACTCCACGACGATGCGCGCGATGCCGTAGCCGGCGATGAAGGCGCCGCCGGTCAGACCCGGGCGAGTGAGGCTCCCGAAACGGTGTGTGAGTACGCGCAGCACCGCGAAGAGTATGAGACCCTCCAGCGCCGCCTCGTAGAGTTGACTTGGATGGCGGGGTAGGGGGCCTGCGGGGCAGACACCTCCGTTTGCCGCCTCGATCCCCGCGTTGCAGAAGACGACGCCCCAAGGCGCGTCCGTGACACGCCCCCACAGCTCGCCGTTGATGAAGTTCGCGATGCGCCCGAAGAAGAGCCCGAAGGTGACGGAGGCAGCCGCGACGTCGAACAGCGACAGCATCGGAATGCCGCGGCGGAGCGAGAAGACCGCCATCGCGACGATGGTGCCGAGCAGCCCTCCGTGGAAGGCCATGCCTCCCTCCCAAAGGCGGATGAAGCCGAGCGGATCGTCGAGGTAGTGGCCGGGTTGGTAGAAGATTGCGTACCCGAGCCGGCCCCCGATCACGATTCCGATCACCAGCCAGAGCAGGAAGTCGTCGATATCGGCAGCAGTCAGCCGCGCGGGGCGCCCGCCCCACAGCCGTTCATTCAGCACGAGGCGGCGGGCGTAGTACCACCCGACGAGGATGCCGGCGAAATAGGCAAGTCCGTACCAGCGCACGGCGAGGGGGCCGAGCTGGATAGCGACCGGGTCGATCTCGGGAAAGATGAATGCGGGCATAGCGGAGCCGAAGGTGCCGCGGGACCTATCGCCCCGCGCGAATGCCCGGTCAACCCGCCCGCCTTGCGCGGGTGGTGCCGAAGCCTATATCAAGGGTCCCGGTTATTGCGCATGCAAAAAGGGCCCGGGAACCCGGCGCCTTGTTGGCCCATCCGGCCGCCTCCGCGTTCCCTGGAGAGTGAAATGACCCAAAGCTCCAACCGGCTCCTCGACGAATTCGCCAAGCTGATGAATGACATGGCGGGGGTCGCGCAGGGCGTGCGCCGCGAGGTGGAGACAGCCGCGAAGGCCCAGGCTGAGCGCTTCATCGGCGAGATGGACCTGGTGCAGCGTGAGGAATTCGAGGCCGTGCGCGACATGGCGGCGAAGGCCCGCCAGGAGAACGAGGTGCTGAAGAAGCGGATCGAGACGCTTGAGGAGCGCCTTGGCCCTGCCGGCAAGCCCGACGAGCAGCAGCCGCTGAAGCGCGGTGCTGCCGGGCGATCGGGCGGCGAAACGGCCTCCGGCTAGGCCTTTCATGGTTTCCCCGTGGAAAAGCACCGGGCGCACCGGGCGCCACTTTCGCCGGGGACTCGCTCAACTATAGTGGAGAGTGAAGAGATTCGGATTTGCCCTGAGCCCAGTGAGCAAAACGCAAGACGCGCCGGCAATGCCGGCCGTGACAGCGAATTTGCGCGAGCGACGTCGGGTCCGTGTGGTTTGGGTCCGTTCCTGTTCGACGCGAGGACAAGAGCATGAGTCTGGTTGACTTCGATCTGCCGCCCGCCGCCAACCCGGTCGACCTGATCGAGCAGATCGCCGCATCGCATGACTGGGCATTCGACCGCTCGGGCGATGACGAGATCACGATCTCCGTCGGCGGCTCGTACTGCGACTACAACCTCTCCATGTCCTGGATGGAGCCGCTGGAGGCGCTGCACCTGGCCTGCGCCTTCGACTTCAAGGTCAGCGAGCGCCGCAAGGCGGAGGTGATGCACCTTCTCGCGCTGGTCAACGAGCAACTCTGGCTCGGCCACTTCGACCTGTGGCAGCAGGAAGGCGTTATCATGTATCGCAACGCCCTTCTCCTGACTGAGGGTATGGAGGCGGGCACCGGGCAGCTCGAGGCGATGCTCGCCGCCTCGGTGGAAGCTTGCGAGCGCTACTATCAGGCGTTTCAGTTCGTCATCTGGGCCGGCAAGTCGGCCGATGAGTCGCTCGCCGCCGTGCTTTTCGAAACGCACGGCGAAGCCTGACCCCATGCTTCCCGACGACCGGCCGCTGCTGCTCGTCGGCGCCGGCAAGATGGGCGGCGCTATGCTCGACGGCTGGCTCGAGGGCGGATTCCACGCAGGCCGCATCGTCATTCTTGATCCGCACCTGGAAGACGTGAGGCGGTCGTCGCTCGTCGGCGCCGGGGTAAAGGTCGCGTCCGCGGCAGAAGAGGCCGTGGGTCGGGATTACGCCGTCGTCGTGCTGGCGGTGAAGCCGCAGACGATGGCTGAGG
The DNA here is from genome assembly GCA_964566475.1 of uncultured Propylenella sp. Taxonomy (GTDB): domain Bacteria; phylum Pseudomonadota; class Alphaproteobacteria; order Rhizobiales; family Afifellaceae; genus DASWJZ01. The sequence continues at coordinate 5,731 of CAZMJQ010000432.1, forward strand.
CGCTGATTGAGACCGTCGCCCTGGTCCCGCCCGTTTCGGTCGTCGTCTCGATCGCGGCAGGCATCAGGCTCGCAACGCTGGAGGCGGCATTCCCGGCCGGGCAACCGGTCGTGCGCGCCATGCCGAACACCCCCGCGCAGATCGGCATGGGCGTGACCGCGGCATTCGCCAACCCGCACGTCTCCGAGACTCAGCGGACGGGGGTCCACGCCTTGCTGGTGGCGGTCGGGGAGGTCGCATGGATCGAGGACGAGGCACTCATGGACGCGGTGACTGCGGTCTCCGGGTCCGGCCCGGCTTACGTCTTCCTCCTCGCTGAGTGCCTGGGCGAGGCGGCACGCGAGGCGGGCCTGCCGGAAGACCTCGCCGATCTACTGGCGCGCCACACGGTCGCGGGCGCCGGGGCGCTGCTGGCGCAAAGCCCGCTGTCGCCGGCCGAGCTTCGCCGCAACGTCACCTCGCCCGGCGGCACGACCGCGGCGGCGCTGGAGGTGCTGATGGCCGAGGACGGCCTCGGGCCGCTCCTCGCCCGCGCCGTCGAACGGGCGAGGAAGCGGTCGATCGAGCTCGGCTGAAGCCCTTCCGGGAACCGAAAGGACCGGCCGTTCCTTGACCGCAGGCGCAACCTGTCGTTCGATTGCGCGATCGGATTGGAGTGGTCCCTTGGTCCAGCAGAAGACCCGAAAGAGGATCGTCGACGCGCTGATGGCGCTGACGGCCGAGCGGAAGTGGCAGGACGTCACGCTCGAGGCCTTGGCCGAGCGCGCCGAGATTCCGCTCGCCGCGCTCCGCCGCGCCTATGACGGCAGGCTCTCCGTGCTCGCCGATTTCGTGCGCTCGATCGACGAGGACGTGCTGGCGAAGGTGGATCCCGGGCTGGCGCAGGAGGCGCCGCGCGAGCGGCTTTTCGACGTTCTATTCAGCCGCTTCGAGGCGCTGACGCCCTACAAGGAGGCGATCCGCAACCTCGCCCGATCCGCGCTAGGCGATCCGCTGCTGGCGTTCGAGCTCAACCGGCTGACCACCACCTCGATGGCCTGGATGCTTACGGCGGCGGGGATACCTGCCGAGGGCGGGCGCGGGCTGATGCGCGCACAGGCGCTCGCGGTCGTCTGGGCACGTGTCATTCGGGTGTGGCTTGACGACGACGATCCTGGCCATGCCCGCACCATGGCGGCGCTCGACAAGCGTCTGCGCGAGGCGGAGCGTGCCGCCATGCAGCTCGACTGGCTCGATCGCCTCGTCAGCCGTGGCCGACGCTTCCGTCCGCGCCGCGGCGGCAGCGATCCGGAGCCCGAGGCGGAGAGCGATCTCGCCGAAGGGCACCCCTCGTGAGCGAGGCCGCCGCGGCGCCGATCGCGTTCGATGATTTCCTCAAGGTCGATGTCCGCGTCGGACGGATCGTGGCGGCGGACCCGTTCCCCGAAGCACGCAAGCCTGCGCTGAAGCTGGTTATCGACTTCGGGCCGGAGATCGGCCGCAAGAAGTCGTCCGCCCAGATCACGAAGCACTATCGGCCCGGCGAACTGGTGGGCCGCCTCGTGCTGGCCGTCGTCAACTTCCCGCCGCGCCAGATCGGTCCGATGCAATCGGAGGTGCTCACCCTCGGCGCGCCCGACGAGGCGGGCGAGGTGGTGCTCATCCATCCGGGCAAGGACGTGCCGCTCGGCGGCCGGATGTTTTAGGCGACAAGTCTCCGCGCTATCACGCCGGGATCATCAGCACCGCGCGCAGGCCTCCGAGCGGGCTGTCCGCCAGGATGACGTCGCCGCCATGGCTCATGGCGATGTCGCGTGAGATGGCGAGGCCGAGCCCGCTGCCGCCGTCGACGCTGCGGCTCGAGTCGAGCCGGTAGAATGGGCGGAACACCGCTTCGCGCTCCTCCGCCGGGATACCCGGCCCGTCGTCGTCGACCGTCACCGTCAGCCAGCCGTCGGCGTGGCGCGCCTTCAGCTCGATGCGATCGCCATGCTTGCCGGCATTGCCGACCAGATTCGCAACGCAGCGGCGGAAGCCGAGCGCGCGCAGCAGCGCCTGCGGCTCCCCCTCGAA
>CAZMJQ010000433.1:0-8168 GCA_964566475.1 uncultured Propylenella sp.
TTATCCCGCAGTTGCAATTCCATGCAGACGGCATCCGCGCCGTCCTCTAATACGCGGATATCAACACGGCCCGGAGCTAGGACTCAATCGGTGATCCCGCGCAGGGAAAAGGTCGACGCATTCCGGGCACTGCACGAGGCCGGTTGCTTCATCGTGCCCAATCCCTGGGACGTGGCCGGTGCCCGAATGATGGTGGCCGCGGGGTTCAAGGCGCTGGCGACGACCTCCTCCGGCTTCGCTTTTTCAAAGGGCAGGAAGGACGGCGCAGGGGAGATCAGCCGCGACGAGAGCCTCGCCTACGCCGCGGAAATCGCGGCAGCAACGGACCTTCCGGTCACGGCGGACCTGGAAGACGGGTATGCCGAAACGCCGCAGGGAGTCGCGGAGACGGTTCGGCTGGCGGCCGAAGCCGGCCTTGCCGGCCTCTCGATCGAGGACCGTCAGCCCGACCCGTACAGCCCGATCCGAGGCTACGAGGACGCGGTCGCCCGCGCCGCCTGCGCGGCCGACGCCGCGCGGCGGCACGATATCGTCCTGACGGCACGGGCAGACGGCCTCTCGAAAGGCGCCTACGGCCTTGATGAGGCCATCAGGCGGCTACGTTCCTACGAGGCGGCCGGCGCCGAGGTTCTCTACGCGCCAGCTGTTCCCGATCTCGAAGCTCTCCGCATGCTCTGCGCGTCGGTCGAGAGGCCAGTCAATCACCTCGTCAGCCAAGGAGTCACGGGCCTGTCGGTTGCGCAGATCGCAGAGGCGGGCGTTCGTCGGATCAGCGTCGGCGGCTCGCTGGCACGGGCCGTCGCGGGCGCGATGCTCAAGGAGATCGCCGGGCTGGCGGCTGGTAACTTTGCCGGGATAGAAAACGCGCCGCCGTGGAGCGCGCTGCGAAGCCCCCGCTTCGCCGAATAGGCCGCGAGATGCGCCGCGGACGCGCCGCCTGGGCGCAGCAAGATCGTATCGCCGAGGAAGACCGCCGCACGCGAGCAGAGCTGGAGGCTTCCTATTTCAGATCCACGCCCTCGAAGGGCTGGCGGCCGAGCGGATCCATCTTGTAGCCGGAGACGTTGGCGCGCGTCGCCATCATCACGACGGAGTGGGCAAGCGGCACCCATGGCGCCTGCTGATGGAATATCTCCTGGGCCCTGCGATAGAGCGCCTCGCGCGCGGCGCGGTCGCTCGTCTGCTTGGCCTCGTTGACGAGCGCATCGTATTCCGGGTTGCACCACTTGGCGATATTGTTGCCGCCGGGCCGCGCGGACGTGCATCCCAGAAGCACGTGCAGGAAGTTGTCGGGATCGCCGTTGTCGCCGGTCCACCCGTAGAGCGCCATGGAGGGCTTCCCCGCCTGCAGGCTGGCACGGTAGTCGGCCCATTCTTCGGTCACCAGCGTCGCACGGATGCCGATGCGCGCCAGGTCGTACTGGATCAGCTCGGCGACGCGCTTGCCGTTGGGATTGTACGGCCGGCTCACGGGGAGGTACCAGAGGTCGGTATCGAAGCCTTCCGCCAGGCCGGCCTCGATCATAAGCTGCTGCGCCGCCGCGGGGTCGTAGGGATGGCCTTCGATGTCGTCGTTGTAGGACCACAGCGTCGGCGGGATCGGGTTCTTCGCCACCACCCCGGCGCCGCGGTAGACGGCCTCGATGATCGCCTCCTTGTCGATCGCCATGTTGATCGCGCGCCTGACGCGCAGGTCGTCGAAGGGGAACTTCGTGGTGTTCATGGCGAGGTAGCCGACGTTGAGGCCTTCCTGCGTCAGCAGCTCGAGCGACGGGTCCGCCTCGATCGATGCGCGGTCGCCGGGATTGGGGAAAGCCATCACGTGGCACTCGCCGGCGCGGAGCTTGGTCAGCCGCACGGCGGCGTTCGGCGTCACGGAGAAGACCAGGTCGTCAACCGGCTGCCTGCCGTTCCAATAATCGTCGAATGCCCGGTAGCGGACCGCGACGCCGGGCTGAAAGCCCTCGAACGTGAACGGCCCGGTGCCGATGGGCGCGGTGTCGAACGTCTCCTGCATGCCCGCTTCTGCGAGGCGATCGGCGTACTCGGCGGACTGCACGATGTTGAAAGGCATCGCGAGGTCGGCGAGGAATGGCGCCTCCGGCCGCGTCAGGCGAATGCGCACCGTGTGGTCGTCGAGCTTCTCGACGGACTTGAGAAGCTCCGGCATGCCCATGTCCTTGAAGTAGTCGTACGTCGCTCCGCCGACATCGTGGTACGGATGATCCTCGCGCCACTGTCGCTCAAGCGAGAAGACCACGTCGTCGGCGTTCATCGGCCGGGTGGGCGCGAAAGTCTCGTTTGAGTGGAACGGCACGTCCTGGCGGAGACGGAACGTGTACTCCAGCCCGTCGTCCGAAACCTCCCAGGACTCGGCGAGCGACGGAGCGATCTCCGTGGAGCCGGGGGCGAACTCCACGAGATTGTTGAAGAACAGACGGCCGGCGCTGATCCCCGTGGTCGTGGTCATGGTCTGCGGGTTGAGCGATTCCGGATTGCCCTCCGAGCAGTAGACCAGCGTCTTCGCGGCCGCTCCGCCGGCCACAAAAACAACAGTGCCGGCGAGCAGGCCGGCCAACGCAATCCGCATGATCTCATGCCCCTTCAAGCTGGAAACTGCGCTCGGACGCGGCATCGGGCCGGGCTTCCGAGACGACCTTGGGAATGTCGATGGTGAAGCGCGTGCCCTTGCCGACCTTGCTGTAGAGGCTGATGTGCCCCTGCAGGCGGCTGGTCACGAGGTTGTAGGCGATATGCAGCCCGAGTCCGGTGGAGCCGGCGCTACGGCCGGTGGTGAAGAACGGGTCGAACACCTTGCCGACATGCGCCGGCGGGATGCCCTTGCCGTCGTCGCTGAAGACGATCCGGACCGTCTCGCTGCTCGGCTCGCTGACGCGCACCTCGAGATGGCCCTTGTCGCCTTCGTCATAGGCGTGGGTGAGCGCGTTGGTAAGAAGGTTGGTGAGCACTTGGCCGAGCGCACCGGGATAGGTGTCGAGCCCTATCTCGGGCGGACAGTCGATCGCGACCTCGTGGCCGGTCTTGCGCAGCACCGGGCTCAGGCTGGTGAAGAGGTCGTGGAGCCAGTCGTCCATGACGAACTGCCGGCGCTCTTCGCTCGCCTGGTCGGCGGCGACCTGCTTGAAGCTGTGCACAAGGTCCGCGGCCCGCGTCAGGTTGCTGAAAAGCAGTTGCGTGCCTTCGTTCATGCGATCCATGAAGCGCCGCAGCGTGGAGCGCTGCAGCCTGCCGCTCTCGGCTGCCTCCGCAAAGCGCTTGGACTCGTCGCCGAGCAAAGTGGATGTGGTGAGCGCGATGCCGAGCGGCGTGTTGATCTCGTGCGCGACGCCGGCGACGAGCTGCCCGAGCGAGGCAAGCTTTTCCGCCTGGATGAGGTCCGTCTGCGTCTGCTGAAGCTCGGCCAGCGCCGCATCGGCGCGCTCCTTCGATTTTCTCAGCGCCTGCTCGCGCCGCCCGATCTCGGTGATGAACGTATTGGTGGCGCGGGCCATGTCGCCGAGCTCGTCGCGGCGGTCGAAATCGGCGATCAGCCCGGAGCGGGAATCCTCGGCAAGCTGCATCATTCCCTGCTGCAGCCGCCTGAGAGGCCGGGTGATGGAGCGGGCCACGGCGAGCGCGGTGATCGACCCGAGCAGCAGGCCGACCGCGGCGCCGAGGATCAGGATGTTGCGCACGAGGTCGCTGATCTGCTCGGCGTTGCGCGTCAGCGTCTCGTTGAGAAGGCGCGCACGGTCGATCATGCGTCGCGTCGTGGCGTCCATCTCGTCCAGAATCTGGCTCTGCTCGGTCAGGCCGCCGATCGTGGTGGCCAGACCTTCCCGCCACTGGTCGATGGCTTCCACCATTTCCGTCTGGATCAGGGGCGAGATGGGCAGCGACGCGACGGTCTCGCCGAGATTGCGGCTTTCGTCGTAGATGCGCCTCACGGCATTGGCATCGCGGGCGGAGAGCGCCGCTGCCGTGCGGCTGCTGCGCTTCAGCGCCTCCAGGGCAATCTCCTGTGTCGCCTGCTCCGTCTCCGACGAGGCGACGGAGTAATTGAGCAGCTCGGCGACCTGATCGTGCAGCGCACGCTGCTCCGTGGAGTTTATCTTGATCAGGCGCTCCACCCAGTCCGACAAGGCGCGTCCTGTCGTGGCATCGCCCTCCCCAGCAAAGTCCGCGGCGAGCGCAGCGTCAGGCGTCGGAGTCAACGTCATCTCATAGGCGACAAGCAAGCCGGCGAGCTCACGCACGGACTCATCGCGTCCAGCGGCCTGCAGCGCTTCAGTCAGGCGCGCGGCGGCGCTCCGCATGCGGCTGAGCTCGAAGTTGAACCGGTCCGAGGCGCTAAGCTCCGCCGGCGAAGGGTCCGCCGACATTGCGCGGAACATTTGCACGGCTCCGATCGAAGCGGAAAGCTCGTGCGCGCGGTCGACGATCTCGCGCGCGGTCCGAAGCTGGAGGTCCCCCTCGGCCAGCGACCGCACGACATCCGCGTTGGACCGGTGCTGGCGCTCCCGCGCCTCGTCGGTCATCCGGACGAGGCTGTCGGTGCGCGCCGCCATGCTGGCAACGAGCTGGTCGTTGCTCATCGTCACTTCGAGCAGGCGGCGCATATCCTCGTAGTACTGCTGCAGGGCCTCCGCCGCCTCTCCCACCGCCTCGACGTGCGCGGGCTCGCGCACGATTCCGGCAAGCCGCCGGAGATCGAAGCGCGCCTGCTCGGCGTGGGTGCGGAAGAGCTCGTAGAACTGCGTGCGGTCGCCGCGCGTCGTCTCGAGGAAGTCGTCGCGCGCGGTATTTGCGGAAAGAAGGTTGCGGTAGATGGTGCCGGCGAGCACCGCTCCAGAGCGGGCCCGGTCGGCCTCGTTCAGAAGCACGAACGCGGCGAGCGCAATCGCCGCCGCGATGGTGATCGGAATACCGCCGACCAGAAGGATCCGATACGTGATTCGCATTCCGCGACCCGTGCCGGAGCCCCTCGCCCGGCCACCGCCGATCCTATCATCGGAGGCAGGCGCGGAGCGAGACGGAGACGGGGGGCTAAGCGGAGGGTCGGGAGGGCTGTCGGCGGCGCGGTGGATCATCCGATCCGCCGCGAGGGGCAAGACCGCATTCAGCGCGAGGCGACCAGTTCGGCCGGGATGCGCAGGAGCACGGTCTCAGCCTCGCCGGTCCGGGAGTCGACCGTGATGAAACGGGCCGGTGGTACCGATGAGTCGTCCGCCATCACGAGGCAGTCGGCCTCCACGCGCGGCCAAGTCTGTCCGGCGCATGCCAGCGACTCGGGAAGATCGCCCTTCGCGGCTTGCACTGCGGCGGCGCGCACCTGCGTGCCGGCAAGCGCGGGATCGACAAGCGCGAAGGCAATGCCGATCCGCTCCGCGGCAATATCGGCCTCACCGGCTGCGGTGCTGGCGCTTGCGTTGAACGGCGCGGCGGCGAAGCCGGCGACTGCCGCCCCGGCGCCGATCGCAACGGCTGTGAAAAGCGTCTTCGACCTGTTCATCTCTCGTCCTCCAGACCCCTGCCCTTGGGTCGTCCGTTGACGGCAACGTAGAGGCTCAGCTTTTCCGGCGATTTGCGCGGTCCAACCAAAAGCGTTTCGTGCACCCCCGAAATGTTTCGTCCCGGGCAGAAACGAGGAAACATTCGGTGCGGCCAGAACGCCTCCCGTGGGCGCACGGTTCCACGCGGCGTGCCCCTCGGGAGAGGAAAGGCGAAAGCCGCCGGGGCTGCCTGAAAGAGCGAGAAATGCGCCCTAGGACTTTGATTCTTCTGGAGAAAAGACGTATCCGGCGCCGCGAACGGTCTTGATGACCCGCGGATGCCCGGGGTCGGGCTCGATCTTTCGCCGGATGCGCGTGATGCGCACATCGATGGCGCGATCGAAAGCTTCAGAATCGCGGGCCTGGGCGAGGTCCAGAAGCCGCTCGCGCGTGAGGACGCGCTTGGGGTTCTCCGCGAACGCCTTCAGCAGCCCAAACTCGGACGCCGTGAGCGGATGCTCGTTGTCCTCCTCGTCGCGCAGCACGCGCGCGTCGAGATCGAGCCACTTGGTGCCCATCTTCACCGTGCGGTTGGGCTCGCCCTGCGGCCCCGCGGCTGTGACCGCGCTGCGGCGCAGGACCGAGCGGACGCGAGCGAGCAGCTCGCGCATCTCGCAGGGCTTGGCGAGGTAGTCGTCCGCCCCGAGCTCCAGCCCGACCACCCGGTCGATAGGGCTGGCGGTGGCGGTCAGCATGATGACCGGGACGTTGCCGGACTGCTTTAGGTAGCGGATGAGCGACAGCCCGTCCTCCTCCGGCATGTTGAGGTCGAGGACAACCAGATCGGGCCGGGTCTTCTCGAACTCCGTGCGGAGCGACGGGCCCCCGTCGCACAACGTCACGTCGAACCCGTGCATCTTCAGGTAGTCCCCGATCAGGTCGCGGGCGGCCGCCTCGTCGTCGACCACGAAGATGTTCTGCTGCTGGCTCATGCCGCGTCCGCCTCGTGAAGCAGCGGCAGGGCGACCACGAAGGCCGCCCCCCTCTCCCCGCGACTTTCCACGAAGATTCGGCCATTGTGAAGGTCGATGATGCGCTTGGCGATGGAAAGGCCGAGCCCGGTGGAGCTTTCTCCCCCTGTCGGCTTGGCCGAGAGCCGCTGGAACCGCCCGAACACCCTGTCGATATCCTCCGGCGACAGCCCGGGCCCCTGGTCGGCCACGCGCACCGTCGCCTCGTTGCCTTCGCGCCTTGCCGTTACATCGATTCGCCCGCCGAGCGGGCTGTATTTCACGGCGTTGCTTACCAGATTGTCCACCGCCTCGCGCAACCGCTCCGTGTCCCCCCTCACCTGGAGATTGGGCTCCACGTCCACGACGAGCTCCTGATCCTTGGCCGTCGCGAGCTTGCGGTTGTTTTCGGAAACCTCCGAGACGAGCAGGCCTAAATCGAGCTCGTAGGCATTGACGGAAATGTCCACGGCGTCGGCGCGCGCGTCGGCGATCAGCTCCTCCACCATGTCGGTCAGCCGCCGCGCGGTCTGGCGGATGTGGTCGACCTGGCCGCGGGCGTTCTCCTCCGGCACCGGCGATATGGAGAGCATCTCGTTCAGCATCTCGGTGCGCCCGAGGATGACGCCGAGCGGGTTCTTCAGGTCGTGGGCGACCGTGCCGAGGACCTCGCTCTTGAAGGCGTTGGCCTGCTTCAGCCGCTCGCTCTGGTTCTCCAGACGCTCCTTTGCGGCCTGCAGCTGAGCGGTGCGCCGCGCCACCTTCTCCTCCAGCCGCGCGTTCGCGCGCTCCAGCCGCTCGTAGAGCGTCGCATTGTCGAAGGCGGCGGCGAGCCGGCTGCAGAAGATCTCGACCAGCGCCTTGTCGGTGTCGGAGAGCTGCTTCTCGGAATCCATCAGCGCGACCAGCTCGCGACCGCTCGACGTGCCCATGTAGAGGATCGTGCGGCCGGCGGGAAAATCGTGGCAGCGCTGCTCGAACGCTGCGTGGATGAGCGCCCGCAACTCCTGCTCCAGCGCGCGCGCGTTTTCCGGCGCGGCATAGTCCCGGTAGCTTCCGGAGCCGGCGAGCACGGAAAGGCCCCCGGGGCTCTCGGCCTCGCGCAGGACCAGAATGCCGGCGCACTCCACGTCCATGAGGGAGGAAAGCTGCGTCAGCACGCCCTCCGCCAGGCGCTGCAGTGAGCGCTGGTCGAACAGGGTGGCCGCGGCATCGACGATGATCTCCAGACCGCGCCGGGTCTGCACCAGCCTGAGAAGCTGCTCGTGGCTGCGGAGCGCGGCAGTGAGCGCGGTGAAGAGCTTCTCCGCTGTCAGCTCGGTCTTCGCCTTGTAGTCGTTGATGTCGTAGTCGACGATGACGCGGCGCTCGGGCGCCTGTCCGGGCTGGCCGGTGCGCAATATGATGCGGACCGTCTCGTTGCCCAGCTCCCCGCGCACGTACTCCACCAGATCCAGGCCCGCCCCCTCCGTCTCCATGACGACGTCGAGGAGGATGACGGCCATGTCGGGGTGCTCGCGAAAGAGCTGGCGCGCCTCGGAGGCGGAGCGCGCGGAGAACAGCTCGAGCTGGCGGCCGTGCAGCTCGAAATCCTGCAGCGCGAAGCGCGTTCCGGTGTGGACGGCCGGGTCGTCGTCAACCACGGCCACCTTCCAGCGCGGCGCGG
>CAZMJQ010000434.1:0-21493 GCA_964566475.1 uncultured Propylenella sp.
GCATTAACCATGCCGCAACCGCGCCGCCTCTCGAAACACATTGCCGGGCAGGCCGAAACCTGTCGGAAACGCTGGCCCCTTAGTCGATCGCCGCAGAGGCAACCTGCTCGTGTCTTGGGGAGGAATCAGCATGGCAACCCATCGAATCCGGATCATCGGATTGCTCATGGCCGCGTCGGCATTCGCCGCCGCTTCAGCGACTTCGGCGCGCGCGCTCGACGGCTTCCCTGCGGCCGTGGACCGCATCCTCTCCAGCCAGACGGACGGGCGGATCAGCACGCTCAGTCCCGAGCGCAAGAGAAGGCTGATCGCCTGCGTGAACGACGTCCTCACCGGCATGCCGAACGGCATGCAGCGCTTCGTCCTCGCCGCAGCGGACTTCAAGGAGATGGAGCATCGCTTCGGCAAGATCCTGCTGGAGAACCGCGCGGAGTGGAAGCAGAACATCGCCCGCAACTGCGCTCAGCACGCCGTTTGAAGCACGTCGGGTCTTCGCGACAGGTGCGGTCTTTGCGGCCCGCCTTGATTTTGACCCCCGCACCGGTCAGCAACGGTGCGAGGCAACGAATCGGCGGGCCATGGATCGCCTCGCACATGCGGTCATCCTCTCCTGGGGCTGGCGCCGCCGCGCCATAGCGTTCGGCGGCGGCGCGCTCTCCGCGCTGGCCATGCCGCCGTTCTTCGCGTTTCCGGTCCTGTGGATGACGCTGCCGGTGCTCGTCTGGCTCATTGACGGGGCGGTCGACAGGGCGCGAAGCGGCCGGATCAGCCGGCTCGCCCCGGCCTTCGCGAGCGGATGGTGGTTCGGGTTCGGCTATTTCCTCGCCGGCCTGTGGTGGGTGGGCGCCGCCTTCCTCGTGGAGGCTGCGGAATTCGGCTGGCTCCTGCCGCTGGTGGTCGTGGGCCTGCCCGCGGTCCTGGCCTTGTTCTGGGGCCTCGGCGCGGCACTGGCGCAGCTCTTCTGGAGCGAGGATTGGCGCCGCGTCTTCGCGCTCGCCGCGGGACTTGGCGCAGCGGAGTGGCTGCGCGGCTACATCCTTTCCGGCTTTCCCTGGAACGCCATCGGCTACGCGCTGACCGCGGGCGAGATACTGATGCAGTCGGCGGCGCTCTTCGGGCTCTACGCGCTCAACGTCGTCGCCGTCGCGATCTTCGCGGCGCCGGCGGCGCTCGCGCCGGTCCCGGAGGGGGAGCGGCGACCCGTCATGCTTCCTTCGCTGGCAGCGGTCGGACTTGCCGCGCTCGGGCTCTTCGGCGTGCTGCGGCTGTCGGAAGGCGGCGCGACATCCGTGCCGGGCCTGACGGTGCGCATCGTGCAGCCGGCACTGACGCAGCTGCAGAAGTGGGACGAGGAAGACAAGGACGAGGTGCTCAGCGAGTATTTCCGCCTGAGCAGCCCGGAGGCGGCGCCGCTCGAGAGCGGAACGGTCCTCGTCTGGCCGGAATCGGCCTTTCCGTTCCCGTTGATGGAGAGCCCGGGAACGCTGGCAGCGATCGCCGAGCTGCTGCCGGAGGGAACGGCGCTGATCACCGGCGCCTACCGGGTCGAGCGGCCGCCGAACAGCGAGATTCAGTACTACAACTCCATTTATGTCATCGGGGAGGACGGCACCGCCCTTCAGGCCTATGACAAGGTGCATCTTGTACCGCTGGGGGAGTACGTTCCGGGCGGCACGCTCCTCAGGCAGACCGGGCTGCGGCAGTTGGCCGATCGCGGCTTCGTGGCGGGACCTCATCGGCGGGCCCTCACGCTGCCGAATGGCGCCAGCTTCCTTCCGCTTATCTGCTACGAGATCATCTTTCCCGGCGCCGTGCTTGGAGACGGGCCGCGGCCCGACTTCCTGCTCAACCTGACAAACGACGGATGGTTCGGCCGCACCACCGGTCCCTATCAGCATTTCCACCAGGCGCGGGTGCGCAGCGTCGAGGAAGGCCTGCCGCTGGTGCGCGCCGCCAATACCGGCATTTCGGCCGTAATTGATTCGTACGGTCGCTTGGTGACGCAGGCACGACTGGGCGAGACGACGATGATCGAGGCCGCCGTACCGGCACCCATTCCCGCACCCTTCTACGCCCAGTGGCGCGCTGCTCTCCTCGTTCTATCTCTGGCTGTCTGCATGTTGATGGCCGCCACAAAGAATCTTTACCGTGCGTCCGCGGTGTGATTGAGTTGTTCAGACTCAGGAGGTCTTGGCTTGCATTCTGGCAAGTTGGACCCGGCTCCTCCCACCCGTGCCTGCGGCACCCCGGGACGTGCCGGGGGAGGGCTTTACATCTATGATGACGTTATCGTGAGGGCGCGTTGAACGACCGACCACAACCAACGGGCAAGCGCCCGAATCCGACTGACGTGTACGTTGGCAGCCGAATTCGAATGCGCCGCAAGATGATGGGGCTGAGCCAGGAGAAGCTTGGCGAGCGTCTCGGCATAACGTTCCAGCAGATCCAGAAATACGAGAAGGGAACGAACCGCGTCGGCGCCAGCCGGCTGCAGGCGATGTCGGACGCCCTGGAGGTTCCCGTCTCGTTTTTCTTTCCCGAGCCTTCGTCCTCCGGTCCTTCCGGCATGCAGGAGGAGAGCGCCGCGTTCATGATGGACTTCATGTCCACCTCCGAAGGCCTCGACCTCACCCGCGCATTCGTGCGCATCCGCAATCCCAAGGTCCGGCGCAGGATCGTCGAACTGGTGCGGGCGCTGTCGGAGGACGGCCCGGGCTGATCCCTCCCCAGGGGTCGGCCGCAAACACCTTGACGAGGGGCGAGGCCGTGGGGGACAAAACCGCCGCCCCGCCCCCGCCAGTCCGGGCGACCGTCCTTTGCATATAGTCCCCATCCCTTCAGAAGGCTGCCCTATGTCGTACCGCAACTATCTCTTCACCAGCGAATCCGTTTCCGAGGGCCATCCGGACAAGGTCTGCGACCGCATCTCCGACGAGGTGGTCGACGCATATTTCCGCGAGGCGCAGAAGAACGGCTTCGATCCGAACCAGGTGCGCGTAGCCTGCGAGACGCTGACCACGACGAACCGGATCGTGATCGCCGGCGAGACGCGCGGGCCGGACACGATCGACGCCGACATGGTGGAATCGATCGCCCGCCAGGCGGTGAAGGATATCGGCTACGAGCAGGAGGGCTTCCACTGGAAGAGCGCGAAGGTAGAGGTGCTGCTGCACGCGCAGTCGGCGAACATCGCACAGGGCGTCGACGCCGCAGGCAACAAGGACGAGGGCGCCGGCGACCAGGGCATCATGTTTGGCTATGCCTGCCGTGAGACGCCGGAGCTGATGCCCGCGCCGATCCAGTTCTCGCATCGCATCCTGCAGCTCTTGGCGCACGCGCGCCATGCCGGCACCGCGCCCCAGCTCGGTCCCGACTCCAAGAGCCAGGTGACGGTCGCCTACGAGAACCGCGAGCCGAAGCGCGTCACATCGATCGTCGTCTCCACCCAGCACACCGACCCGGACATGGAATCGGAGGACGTGCGCAAGGTGGTGGAGCCCTTCGTGCGCGAGGCGCTGCCCGGCGACCTCATCACCGACGACACGGTGTGGCACATCAACCCGACCGGCAAGTTCGTCATCGGCGGGCCGGACGGCGACGCCGGCCTTACGGGCCGCAAGATCATCGTCGACACCTATGGCGGCGCCGCGCCGCACGGCGGCGGGGCGTTCTCCGGCAAGGACTCCACCAAGGTGGACCGCTCGGCCGCCTATGCCGCGCGCTACCTGGCGAAGAACGTTGTCGCCGGCGAGTTCGCCGACCGCTGCACGATTCAGCTCGCCTACGCGATCGGCGTCGCGCAGCCGCTCTCCATCTACGTCGACACGCATGGCACCGGCCGCGTCGACGAGACCAAGCTGGAGAAGGCGCTCGGCGCGGCAATGGACCTGTCGCCGCGCGGCATCCGCAACAAGCTCGGCCTGATGAAGCCGATCTTCGCGCGCACCTCTGCCTACGGGCACTTCGGGCGCAATCCGGACGAGGACGGCGGCTTCTCGTGGGAGCGCCTCGACCTCGTCGACGCGATCGGGGCAGAGCTTTAGGAGGTGGCCCTACTCATGCTGGGCTTCATCGAGCTTGGAGAATTCGCGCATGAAGGGATGCGTCGCGAAGCGAAGGACATCCAGCCGCCGTAGTTACAGCATGTCTATAGGCGAATACCATTAGTTCTCTGGATTTGACGTGATATATTTGCCGTACTCTATGTATATATTGTAATATGCTATGACATTTTGGGGGATGCAAGAAATAAACAACGAATACTTGGTGACCTTGCGGGGGAAGACGCGCGTGATCGGCGGGCGCGATAAAGCCAGCATGCGGTAAAATGGCGCGCCACTTGGGGAATGTCGTCTACACCGCTGCATCAGTTCGGGAGGACTGTCGATGATCATCGTCACCGGAGGGAGCGGCAAGGTCGGGCGCGCCTGCGTCAAGGACCTGATGGAGCACGGCTTCACGGTCACCTCGATCGACTTGGCGAAGCCGGCCGGGCTCAGCAACCCGCCCAAGCCGACCGACGTGACCTTCAGCCGGGTCGACATCACCGATTTCGGACAGGTGATGGCGGCGTTTTCGGGGATCAACGAGCGGGTCGACGAGAAGGTCGAGGGCATCGTTCATCTCGGAGCCATCGCATCGCCGGGCGAGGCGACCGACCATGTGATCTTCCATACAAATCTGAGCTCCACCTACAACGTGTTCGAGGCGGCGCGGCGGCTGGACATCCACAATGTCGTGTGGGCGTCGAGCGAAACTGTCTACGGCATCCCCTATGCGGACGGACCGGCCTATGTGCCGGTCGACGAGGAGATCGAGCTGGCGGAATGGTCCTATTCGCTAAGCAAGCTGATGGGCGAAAAGCTGGCCGAGCAGTTTGCGCGATGGGACAAGCGCAGCAAGATCATCGGACTGCGGTTCTCCAATGTGCAGGAGCCGCAGGACTATGCCAATTTTCCGAGCTACCAGGACGACGCCAGGATCCGGCACTTCAACCTGTGGACCTATATCGACGCGCGCGACGCGGCGCAGGCGGTTCGGCTGGCGCTCAACAGCACATTAACAGGGGCGCATGTCTTCGGCATCGCTAATACCAACTCGCTGATGATCCGCAGCAATGACGAGTTGCTAGACGAGGTGTTCCCAAGAACCAAGCGCAAGCGGCCGCTGCTGCCGAACGAGTCGCTGATCTCGATCGAGAAGGCGCAGCGGGTACTGGGCTACAAGCCGCAATTCGACTGGACGCCCCCGAAGAGCGCCAAGGCGCCGAATCAGTCCTAGCGCAGAGGCCAGCATGCGAGCGCGGCATGGCCATCGAGCCGGCCCGTTGAAATGTCAGCTTCAACGGGCGTCCGAGGCTCTGGCGACGAGCCTTGGTCCGAGTACCGCCCCTCGCTAGGCTCAAGAGCGAGCGGCGGGTAGATCCACTTCAGCCGGCCCCGGTGCCGGTCGAAGGGCGGCGCGGCAGGAAATGAGCCTCACGGCACGCGATATCGGATGCACTCTCGGCCGCCATGAGTTCCGTTGCCGGCATGACGGCCGGAGCGGGATGACATATCGAACGCCGTCGGGAAGAATGGACGCCCAACCAGTCCGGGCATGACGGCAATGCCTGACGAACCTCAGCGGCGCGGCGGCTCTTTCTTCGGGCGGCGCAAGGGAAAGCCGCTCAGGCCAGGGCAGCAGAGCGCTCTACAGGCGGTGCTGCCGCGGCTGCTGGTCGATATCGACCGACCGCCGCCCGACGATCTGGCAGGGCTCTTCGACGTACCGGTCAATGCAGTGCGGCTGGAGATCGGCTTCGGCGGCGGCGAGCACCTCCTGCACGAGGCGCGGATGCGTTCCGACACCGGCTTCATCGGGGTGGAGCCGTTCTTGAACGGAATGGCCAAGGCGGCGCGGGTCATCGCGCACGACGCGATGCGCAACGTCAGGCTCTACGACCAGGACGCGGCGCCGCTGCTCGACTGGCTGCCTCCCGACTCGCTCGAGCGCATCGATCTCCTCTACCCCGACCCGTGGCCGAAGAAGCGGCATTGGAAGCGGCGCTTCGTGAGCCAGGCGAACCTCGACCGGGCGGCTCGCTGCCTCATCCCGGGCGGGACGTTCCGCTTCGCCACGGACGTCGAGAGCTACGTCGCGTGGACGCTGCAGGCGGTCGCGGCGAACGGCCGGCTGGAGCTTGCTGACGACACGCGCTCCGGCTTCGATACGCCGTGGGCGGACTGGCCGGGCACCCGCTACGAGGCGAAGGCGATCAAGGAAGGCCGGCGCCCGGCCTATCTGACGTTCCGCAAGAGATAGAGAGCCCCTTCCGGGGCATCGATCATTCGGCGCCTTCGAGAAGCTCATCCGGCGTCAGGTCGACGATGCGGCCGAACCCGGCCACCAGGTGGCCTGCTGCGATCTCGAACCGGTAAAGCGAGAAGTCGGCGAAGCCGGCGTAAAGCTCCGCGTCGGGATGACGCGCGAGGAAGAGCCGCCGCGCCTCCGGGTCGGTATCCGGCAGGCAGCGGCCTGTCACCGTCAGCCGCTCGGCCGTCATGGATTCGCTCCCCGCCTGCGGCTGCCGCACGAAGAGCAGCGACGCACGCGGGTCTCGCGCCAGGTTCGCGGTATGCCGCGCCAGCCGCGAAATAAGGGTCAGCGGTGCCCCGTTGACGGCCGGGGCGGTCACCACGTAGGAAGCGAACGGGACGCCGTCCGCTTCGAGAGTGGCGAGCGACGCCGCCCCACCGGTCCGCAGGAGACTGCGCGCAACCACCGCACTTGAGCTGGAATCCCCGGTCATTCCAGGCCTTTTCGGCTTTTCTCGTGATTCACTCGCCACATTCTGTTCGCATTCTGTTACAAGAGCGGAGATGCGGCCGCCTTCCGGCGGTCTCAAATCGACAGGAGCCTCCATGCCGAGCATCGCGCTGGTCGACGACGACCGCAATATCCTCACCTCCGTTTCCATGACGCTGGAATCGGAGGGCTATCGGGTGCAGACCTACAATGACGGGAGCACGGCGCTCGACGGCCTGGCGCAGAACCCTCCCGACCTCGCAATCCTCGACATCAAGATGCCGCGCATGGACGGCATGGAGCTCTTGCGCAAGATGCGCCAGTCGACGGACCTGCCGGTCATCTTCCTCACCTCGAAGGACGACGAGATCGACGAGCTGTTCGGCCTGAAGATGGGGGCCGACGATTTCATCAAGAAGCCGTTCTCGCAGCGCCTGCTGGTGGAGCGTGTGCGCGCCGTGTTGCGTCGAGCCCAGCCACGCGACGGCACCGCTCCCCGCGGCGCGGAGCCGAGCCGCATCCTGGAGCGGGGCGCGCTGACGATGGACCAGGAGCGGCACACCTGCACCTGGACCGGCCAGAACGTGACGCTGACGGTGACGGAGTTCCTCATCCTCTTCGCGCTGGCGCAGCGGCCCGGCGTGGTTAAGAGCCGGAACGCCTTGATGGACGCGGCGTACGATGATCAGGTCTACGTGGACGACCGGACTATCGACAGCCACATCAAGCGCCTTAGGAAGAAGTTCAAGGCGGTCGATGACGAGTTCAACATGATCGAGACGCTCTACGGGGTGGGTTACCGCTTCAGGGAAAGCTAAGACCGGCGCATGGTCGCTGAGACAGGCCGCGAGCAGCAAACCTTCCGCCGCCGGTCGCTGATACCGGAGCGGCTGCGGGCGGGCGCCCAGGTTCTGCGGCCTGTGCGGCGCTGGCTGTCCGCCGTCGGGCGGGCCGCCACGTCCAGCCTGACGCGTCGCATCGTGTTGCTCAACCTTGCGGCCCTCGCGGCGCTCGTCACCGGCATCCTCTACCTCAACCAGTTCCGCGCCGGCCTCATCGACACGCGCGTGGAGAGCCTCTCCGTGCAGGGGCAGATCATCGCCGCGGCGATCGCCGCGCAGGCGACGGTGGAGACCGACGCCATCACCATCGACCTCGACAAGCTGCTGGAGCTGCAGGCGGGGCAGAGCGGCGCGCCCTACCGCCCGAGCGAATCCGCTGCAGAGTTCCCCATCAGCCCGGAGCGGGTGGCGCCGCTCCTGAGGCGGCTTATCTCTCCGACCCGCACGCGGGCGCGTATCTACGACACGGAAGGCACGCTGATCCTCGATTCCCGAGGCCTCTACATGCGCGGCCTCATCCAGACCTTCGACCTGCCGCCGCTCGGCGAGAAGAAGAGCATGGCCCAGCGCTGGTGGGACTCGGTGAAGCTCTGGTACCGTCGCGGTGAGCTGCCGGTCTACGAGGAGATCGGCTCCGCCAACGGCCGCGAATACGCCGAGGTCGCCTCCGCGCTCTACGGGCAGACCGCGAGCGTCGTCAGGGTGGGGGAGGACGGAGGACTGATCGTCTCCGTGGCGGTGCCGGTGCAGCGCTACCGGGCGATACTCGGCAGCCTGCTCCTCTCCACCGAATCGGGCGACATCGACGCCATCGTGCAGGCGGAGCGCATGGCGATCGTGCGCGTCTTCCTCGTCGCCGCCGCGGTCACCGTGCTCCTGTCGATATTGCTCGCCGGCACGATCGCTGGCCCGGTCCGCCGGCTCGCCAACGCGGCCGAGCGGGTACGGCGCGGGGTCAAGCACCGGCGCGCGGAGATTCCCGATCTCGGCAGCCGCAAGGACGAGATCGGCCACCTGGCGCGGGTGCTCTCCGACATGACCAACGCGCTCTACAAGCGCATGGAGGCGATCGAGACCTTCGCCGCAGACGTGGCGCACGAGCTCAAGAACCCCCTGACCTCGCTGAGAAGCGCCGTTGAGACGCTGCCGATCGCGCGCACGGAGGAGCAAAAGAACCGCCTGCTCAAGGTCATCTCGCACGATGTGAGGCGACTCGACCGCCTCATCTCCGATATCTCGGACGCCTCTCGTCTCGACGCGGAGCTGGCGCGCGAGGCGACCGATCCGGTGGACATGGCGAAGCTGTTGGAGACGGTAGTTACGATCGCGCGCGAGACGCGCGTGCCGGACAAGCGGCAGGTCCAGCTGACGCTCGACCCCGGACGCTGGGGTAAGGACGCCTTCTACGTGCTCGGCCATGACAGCCGGCTCGGCCAGGTCTTCAACAACCTGATCGACAATGCGCTGTCCTTCTCGCCGCCGGAGGGCAGCATCCGCATCCATGCCCGGCGCGAGCAAGAAGCGATTGTCGTGACGGTCGATGACGACGGCCCGGGCATCCGGGCCGACAACATCGAAAGTATTTTCGAGCGCTTCTATACCGACAGGCCCGAAGGCGACGATTTCGGCCAGAACTCGGGTCTCGGACTTGCCATCTCGCGGCAGATCGTCGAGGCGCACCGCGGCACGATCAAGGCCGAGAACCGGCTGGCCGCCGACGGCGGCGTCGCGGGCGCGCGCTTCATCGTGGTTCTCACCAGGCCGAGCTGAGCGGAAAATGCCGGAAACCGTGCATGGAACGGCTGTGCTCGTCGGCGCGCATGGGGTCCTCATCCGGGGTGGCTCCGGCGCAGGCAAATCCATGCTGGCGCTGGCGCTGATCGAGCGCGGGGCGCGCCTCATCGGCGACGACCGCGTGACGCTGTCGGTGCGCAACGGTCGCCTCATCGCCTCCGCGCCAGCCGCCACGGGGGGCCTGATCGAGCTGCGCGGCAGGGGTCCGGTCGGCAGGCCGTACGAGCGCGCCGGCGTGATCCGGCTCGTTGCCGACATCGTGAGCGACGAGGAGCTTGAACGCATGCCGGAGGAGCACCAATTCACCGCGGCGCTGCTCGACATGCCCCTGCCCCGCCAGCCGGTCCCCGCCGCAACGGAGCCGGCCATACGGCTCATCAGAGAAGCGCTGGCAGGCTTGTCGCAGCCCGGCGATATGGGCTTGCGGTCGGCGTGACTTTGCGGAAGATGACCACCCTCTCCCCACCTATGGCGTATTCATGATCGGTCTTGTGCTTGTCACTCATGGGCAATTGGCCACGGAGTTCCGCGCCGCCCTTGAGCATGTCGTCGGACACCAGGAGGCCTGCGAGGCGGTATCGATCGGGCCGGACGACGACATGGAGGAGCGGCGGCGCGACATCATGGCCGCCGTGGAGCGCGTGAACGACGGCTCCGGCGTGATCCTCTTGACCGACATGTTCGGCGGCACGCCGTCCAACCTCGCCATCTCGGTCATGCAGCCGGGCCAGGTGGAGGTGGTGGCCGGCGTGAACCTGCCCATGCTCATCAAGCTTGCCAGCGTGCGGGCCGATTGCGACCTGCAGCAGGCGTGCTGCCGCGCGCAGGACGCCGGGCGCAAATACATCAACGTCGCCTCGAAGCTGCTCGCCAACGAATGACGGGCCTGCTGTCGCGCCATGTCACCATCGTGAACCGGCGCGGACTGCATGCCCGTGCGTCGGCGCGCTTTGTGAAATGCGCCGAGGGATTCGACGCGAGCGTCCACGTCATCAAGGACGGGCAGTGCGTCGAAGGCACCTCCATCATGGGGCTTATGACACTCGCCGCCTCGCCCGGCAGCACCATCGAGCTCACCGCAGACGGGCCGCAGGCCCAGGCGGCGATGGACGCCCTCGCCACGCTGATCGAGAGCGGATTCGGGGAGGAGGATTAGCTCGCCAGACCGGCGGCCTCCTTGATCTCCTCCATCGCCTCGTCGGTGAACTCGGCCTTCGGCGCATCCCCGCCGATCACGAACATGAGGATCGATTCGCTTTCGGGGTCGCCGGACGTGACGTTCTCGAAGCGCCGCGCCACGCCGGGCGGGAAGGATACGACGTCGAACGGGCCGACATCGACGTGCTCCACCTCGCCCTTCTCGTTCTCCCAGCTGCAGCGCCAGGTGCCGGTCATGGGGATGAACGTCTCGTTGGTGTCGTGGTTGTGCATCATCGGGCCGTTGCCCGGCTTCGCCCGGCAGTAGCCGAGGTTGAAGCCTTCGCTGATCTTGATGGCAGCGAGGCGCGAGGCGTCATTGCCAACCGGCGAGGTCACCGCGCCCTCCGCGCCCTGCGGTGGCTGGAAACCGATCACATTGTAGAGCGTGCGGATGGAGCCCTTCATCCTGCTGTCGGGCAGCCCGCCGTCGAAGCCCTTCAGGTCTTTGAAGAAGGCCACGCGCGTCATCATCCCGGAGCGGGACAGGCCCTTTCTGGGGAGCGTTTCCATAAGCTTTCCTCCGTCCTCGTTTCGGTCACGCCGGGGCTAACCGCTGATATTGTAGGCGGCGAGCGCTGCCATATTGACGATGTCGGCGTCGCGCGCGGAGATCGGCAGGATCTGCACCGCGCGGTCGAAGCCGACGAGCAGCGGTCCGAGCACGGTCGCGGCGCCGAGCTCCTGCAGCATGTTCACGGAAATCGCGGCCGAGTGCCGTGCCGGCATGACCAGCACGTTGGCGGGTCCTGAGAGCCGGCAGAAGGGATAGGCCGCCATCACGGTCGGATTGAGCGCCACGTCGGCCGCCATCTCGCCGTCGTACTCGAAATCGACCTCGCGGGTGTCGAGGATCTTCACCGCCTGCTTCACCTTCTCCGCCCGCTCGCCTGCAGGATTGCCGAAGGTCGAGTAGGCGAGCAGCGCGACGCGCGGGTCGAAGCCGAGGCGGCGCGCCACGCCCGCCGCCTCGATGGCGATATCGGCGAGCGGCTCCGCTTCCGGCAGGTCGTGCACCGCCGTGTCGGCAACGACCACCGTGCGGCCGCGGCAGAGCGCGATGGAGACGCCGATGACGTGGTGGCCCGGCTTGACGTCGATGCAGCGACGGATGTCCTTCAGCGCGGTCGAATAATTGCGCGTAACGCCGGTCACGAGCGCATCGCCGTCGCCCAGGGCCACCATGCAGGCCGCGAAGTGGTTGCGGTCGGTGTTGGCGAGCCTGACGCAATCCCGGTAGAGGAAGCCGCGGCGCTGCAGGCGCTTGTAAAGATACTCCGCATACTCGTCGCGCCGCGTCGACAGCCGCGCATTCGTGATTTCGATACCGGGCTTCAGCTCGATGCCGGCTTCCTTCGCCTGGCTCTTCACCAGGTCCTCGCGCCCCACCAGGATCGCCTTGCCGAGCCGCTGTCTCACGAAGCTCGCCGCGGCGCGGATCACCTGCTCCTCTTCGCCTTCGGCGAAGACCACGCGCTTGGGGTCCTCGCGGACGTGGGCGGTGATGCGCGCGAGCGTTCCGGCGACCGGGTCGCGGCGGGCGGAAAGCTGCAAACGGTAGCCCTCCAGATCATCGATCGGCTTGCGCGCGACGCCGGTCTTCATCGCCGCCTCCGCGACGGCGACCGGCACGGCGGAGATGAGCCGCGGATCGAAAGGCACCGGGATGATGTAGTCCGCGCCGAAGCGCGGGCGGTTGCCCTGATAGGCGGCGGCGAC
The DNA here is from genome assembly GCA_964566475.1 of uncultured Propylenella sp. Taxonomy (GTDB): domain Bacteria; phylum Pseudomonadota; class Alphaproteobacteria; order Rhizobiales; family Afifellaceae; genus DASWJZ01. The sequence continues at coordinate 12,339 of CAZMJQ010000434.1, forward strand.
CTCGTCCGGCACGTCCTCGCGCGCCAGGGCCGCCAGCGCCTCGGCGGCAGCGATCTTCATGGCGTCGTTGATGGTGGTGGCGCGCACGTCGAGCGCGCCGCGGAAGATGTAGGGGAAGCCCAGCACGTTGTTGACCTGGTTCGGATAGTCGGAGCGCCCGGTCGCCATGATGGCGTCGTCCCGCACGTCGGCGACCTCCTCCACCGTGATCTCCGGGTCGGGATTGGCCAGGGCGAAGATGATCGGCCTCGGCGCCATCGAAGCCACCATCTCCTTCGTGAAGGCGCCCTTCACCGAAAGCCCGACGGCGACGTCGGCGCCCTTCATCGCATCGGCGAGCGTACGGGCGCTCGTCTCGATCGCGTGCCGCGCCTTCCATTCGTTCATGCCGTCGTTGCGACCCTCGTACACCACGCCCTTGGTGTCGCAGAGCGTGACGTTCTGGTGCGGCATGCCGGACGCCTTGATGAGCTCGACGCAGGCGATCGCCGAAGCGCCGGCGCCATTGCAGACCAGCCGCGTCGTGCCGATGTCGCGGCCGGTAAGCTGCAGCGCGTTGAGGAGGCCTGCCAGCGCGATGATGGCGGTGCCGTGCTGGTCGTCGTGGAACACCGGGATGTCGAGGATCTCGCGCAGCCGGGTCTCGATGCGGAAGCACTCCGGCGCACGGATGTCCTCCAGGTTGATGCCACCGAAGGTCAGGCCGAGAAAGCGCACGCAGTTGACGAACTCGTCGACGTCCTCTGTCGACACCTCAAGGTCGATGGAATCGATGTCGGCAAAGCGCTTGAAGAGCACGGCCTTGCCTTCCATCACCGGCTTGGCCGCAAGGGCGCCGAGATTGCCGAGCCCCAGGATGGCGGTGCCGTTGGTGATGACCGCCACCAGGTTGCCGCGGGTCGTGTAGTCGAAGGCTGCGTCGGGGTTCTCGGCAATGCGCTGAACCGGAACCGCCACGCCTGGCGAATAGGCGAGCTAAAGGTCGCGCTGCGTAGCCATCGGCTTGGTGGCGACCACCTCCAGCTTCCCGGGCCGCCCCCGCGCATGAAACTCCAGCGCCTCCTGGTCGGTGACAGAGGTCGCGCTTTTGGTTTTCTTGCCGTTCGCCATTCCGCAACATCCTCCCCGCCCCGCCGACCCTACGGGCCTCGCTTCGCGGCGACAAGCGAAACGGCCACTGGCCGCACGCGCGGCAAAGCGATATTGACGGGGAATGCGTGCGGAAAGCGCAGCCATCTCGGTCAACGGCCTCACCAAGACCTACCGCGAGGTGACCGCGGTGGACGGGATCGACTTCTCCGTCCAGCGCGGCGCCATAGTGGGCCTGCTCGGCGGCAACGGCGCCGGCAAGACCACGACGATCGCCATGATCATGGGGCTGGTCACGCCGAGCGGCGGCATTGCGAGAGTGCTCGGCGTCGACATGGCGCGCGAGCGGCACCGCGTCCTGCACCGGATCAACTTCGAGAGCCCCTATGTGGAAATGCCGATGCGCCTGACGGTGCGGCAGAACCTGAAGGTCTTCGGGATGCTCTACGGCATGCCAGATCTCCGCGCGCGCATCGAGGAACTGGCCTCGGAGCTCGACCTTACGGCGCTGCTCGACCGGCCGTCGGGCAAGCTCTCCTCCGGGCAGAAGACGCGCGTGGCCCTGGCGAAATCGCTCATCAACCGGCCGGATGTGCTGCTCCTCGACGAACCGACCGCCTCGCTCGATCCGGATACCGCAGACTGGGTGCGCTCGCGCCTGGAGCGCTACCGGCGCGAGCGGCACGCCGCGATCCTGCTCGCCTCGCACAACATGCCGGAGGTGGAGCGGCTCTGCGACAACGTGCTGATGATGAAGGCCGGCAAAATCGTCGACCAGGGCACGCCGGCGGAGCTGATCTCGCGCTACGGGCGGCAGACCATGGAGGACGTCTTCCTCGACGTGGCGCGCGGACGGAGGAGCGGCGAGCGCGAGGCCGCTGAGTGACAGGTGGCGGAGACAATCGGAGCCATGCTATTGTTTGGAGTAGAGGGGCAAAGGTTTGGTTGCATGCCGGATTGCGTGACACGGGAAGAGTTCGAGGCGCGCTTTGGCGAGCTCGAGAGAGAAGTCGAGGGCGAGAAGATGGTGACCCGCCACATTCTCGAGCAGACCCGGCACAATGGCGACGATCTGGCGGCAGTCAAGACGCGGCTCGATCGGATGGACCGGCGCTTCGACGGATTGGATCAGAAGGCCGATTCTCTTGGAAAGGAAGTCGGCTCGCTGAAGCGATCCGTGTCAGACTTGGTGAAGAGCCTCCCGCAGATCGTGGGCGATGTCGTCAGGGGCGTTCTGGACGAACGGGATCGCAAGGGCTGAGCCGTTCCGCCATCCTCAAGCCGGGTAGAGCCTCCAGGTCAGAGCGCAATTGAGCGACGCAGCCGTCTATCGCGCCTTCTCCCTCACCCGCGTCGCGGCGATGGTGCTTCGCTACTGGTACCTGCTGCGTTACTCATGGCCGCGCATCGTCGACCTGATCTACTGGCCGATGGTGCAGATGCTGATGTGGGGCTTCCTGTCGCTCTACCTTGCGGACCAGACGGGACTGCTGGCGCGCGCTGGCGGGGTCTTCATCGGCGCGGTGCTCCTGTGGGACATCCTCTTCCGCGGCCAGATCGGGTTCTCCGTCTCGTTCCTCGAGGAGATGTGGTCGCGCAACCTCGGCAACCTGATGATGACACCGCTGAGGCCGGCGGAGTTCGTCGCCGCGCTCATGGTCATGAGCGTGGTGCGCCTGATGATCGGCCTCATCCCCGTGACCTTCATGGCGGTCCTCTTCTTCGGCTTCAATTTCTGGAGCCTCGGCTTTGCCACGGCCGCGTTCTTCGCCAACCTCATCATCACGAGCTGGTCGATCGGCCTCGTTTCGTCGGGCATGGTGCTGAAGAACGGACTCGGCGCAGAAAGTCTTGCATGGAGCATGACCTTCGTGCTCCTGCCGCTCTGCTGCGTCTACTATCCCGTGGCGGTGCTGCCGGAGTGGCTGCAGTGGATCGCGCTGGCGCTGCCACCCACGTACGTCTTCGAGGGGCTGAGGGCGCTTATCCTGGAGGGGCGGTTCGATGCCGCGGCCATGATTACGGCGCTGGGCCTCAACGTCCTGTTCTTCACCGCCGCAAGCGCGGTTTTTGCCCTGCTCCTGCGCTCGGCACGGTGGACTGGGGCGCTCACCCACACCGGCGAGTAGGGAGCCGTTAGGGTTAACGATTCCTTACAGGTTCAGTGCAATCGTTTGAATCCCCTTGTCATCTGGAGTTGAAGCGTTAAGTTTGCAGTGCACTATGTCCTGCCGCATCGCACAATCCCCGTGACCGAACGCTGAGAGGCAAGCACGCCGGTGTCGTTCTATCAGCTCTACGAACTGAACCACGCCGCGCTCGCGCCCTGGCGGGCCGTGGCGGACGCCACCCGCCTCGCCTTCTTGAACCCACTCAATCCATGGTCGGAGACCACGTTCGGGCGATCCGTCGCGGCGGCCGCGGAGCTCTTCGAGCGCACCACGCGCCGCTACGGCAAGCCGGAGTTCGGGCTGACCGAGGCCGAGGTGGACGGGAGGACCGTCGCGGTGGGCGAGGAGGTGGTGTGGGAAAAACCGTTCTGCTCCCTCCTCCACTTTACGCGTGACTTGCCCGAAGGCCGAAAGCCGGACCCGAAGCTCCTCATCGTGGCTCCGGTTTCCGGCCACTACGCTACCCTCCTCCGCGGCACCGTCGCCGCGATGCTGCCGGAGCACGACGTCTACATCACCGACTGGCAGGACGCCCGCATGGTGCCCCTGTCGGAGGGACGGTTCGATCTCGATGACTATATCGACTACGTGATCGGGATGTCCCATCGGTTGGGCTCGGGGACACATGTCATGGCGGTCTGTCAGCCGTCCGTGCCGGTGCTTGCTGCCGTGGCGCTGATGGCGGAGGACGGCGACGAGAACCAGCCCGCCTCGATGACGCTGATGGGCGGGCCGATCGACACGCGGCTGGCGCCGACGGAAGTGAACAAGCTCGCCGAGACGCGCGGCACGGACTGGTTCCGCAACAACGTAATCATGACGGTGCCCTTCCCGCACCCGGGCTTCATGCGCAAGGTCTACCCGGGCTTCCTGCAGCTCGGCGGGTTCATGAGCCTCAACCTCGACCGCCACGTCACCGCGCATCACGACTTCTTCCAGCACCTGGTCGACGGCGACGGCGATTCGGCCGACAAGCACCGCGAGTTCTACGACGAGTACCTCGCCGTGATGGACCTGACGGCGGAGTTCTATCTGCAGACGGTGGAGACGGTCTTCGTGCGTCACGACCTCCCCAACGGCCTGATGACGCACCGTGGGCGCCCCGTCAGGCCGGAGGCGATCCGGCGCACCGCGCTCATGACGGTGGAGGGCGAGCGCGACGACATTTCCGGCGTCGGCCAGACCAAGGCCGCGCACGCGCTCTGCACCAATCTCCCCCACGACAAGAAGCAGCATTTCCTCGCCATGGGCGTGGGGCATTACGGCGTCTTCAACGGCTCGCGCTTCCGGTCGCAGATCGTGCCGCGCATCACCGACTTCATCGCAAAGCACCACGTCGCCGACGACGGCGGGAGGCCAGGACGGGTGGTCAACGGACGCCGCGCGCCCGGCATCGAGAAGCGCATGGCGGACGCCACTGGGATTACCGCGCTGGCCGGCAAGACCCTGCCGGAGATCACCGGCGGCTTCCGCCAGGAGCTGACGGAGATCGCCGGCGTGGGGCCGAAGATGATGGAGAACCTCAACGACATCGGCGTGTTCGAGGTCGAACAGCTCGCCGAGATGACCGACGGCGCCATTCGGGCGCTCGACGAGCGGCTGGGCGGACGCCCGGTGCGCGAGGACTGGTTCGGCCAGGCGCGAAAGCTGCTCCGAGGGCGGCGGAACTGACGGCGTCCGATTTTTCTTGAACCTCCCCCGGCGCTCCCTATCTCGGATTCGATCGACATGAAAGGGAGCCCCATGAACACCACAGCAACCGCGACCCGCGCCTCTCCCCGTGGCCGCTGGACGGCGCTCAATATCGTGCTGATGATCATCGGCTTCGCCGTGTTCTGGCCGCTCGGCCTGGCGATGCTGGCCTGGATCATCTGGGGCGACGAGATCGCCGGCAAGGCCGAGGAGCTCAAGGGTCAGTTCCGCAGCTTCTCCGAGCGCGCGCCGAGCTTCGGCAGCACGGCGTTCTCCGGCAGCGGCAACGCCGCCTTCGACGAGTACCGGGCGCGCGAGCTGGAGCGGCTTGTCGAGGAACGCCGCAAGCTCGACGAGATGCGCGCCGAGTTCGAGGGCTTCCTCAAGGAGCTGCGCCGCGTGAAGGACCAGGAGGAGTTCGACCGCTTCATGAGCTCCTTCCGCAGCCGCACGCAGGGCTCCGGCGAGGCAAGCGCCTGACGCGCGCGTCACCGCGAACAAAAATGCAAGGCGGGGCCGGAAGGCCCCGCTTTTTTGCATTCCTCATCCGGGCGATTCTGGTCAATATTGGCGGCATGAGGGGGGCCCTGAAACGCGGGCCGGAGCGTCTCTTCGTAGAGATCGCAGGCCGGGACGTCGTGGTCGCGGTGCGGCGCAACGCACGCGCGAAACGCTTGATTCTGCGCATCGATCACGTTGCCGGGCACCCTGTCCTGACGCTGCCCGCCCGGACCGGCCTGTCGCAAGGCGAGCGCTTCCTGGCCAACCACGTAAGCTGGCTGGAGCAGCAGCTGAGAGGCGTGGCTCCGACGACGCCGCTGACCGACGGCAGCGTCTTTCCGCTGCGCGGAGAGCCCTGCCGCATCCGGCACGGCGGCGGGCGGGGGATCGTGGCGCTGGAGGCGAACGGCGGCATGCCGCACCTCAGCGTCCCCGGCGACGCGGAGTTCCTGCAGCGCCGCGCCATCGAGTGGCTGAAGCGCGAGGCGAAGCGCGACCTGGAGGTTGCGGTGGAGCGCCACGCCCGGGCCATCGCGCGGAAGCCGGCGGGCGTGCGCATCGCCGACCCGAAGAGCCGCTGGGGCGCATGCTCGCCGGACGGGATCCTGACCTTCTCCTGGCGGCTCGTGCTGGCGCCGCCCTGGGTGCTCGACTACCTCGCCGCGCACGAGGTGGCGCACCTGAAGGAGATGAACCACGGACCGCGGTTCTGGACGCTGGTGGAGCGGCTCTATCCGGGTCACGCAGCGGCGCGCGACTGGCTCAACCGGGAAGGCGTGGCGCTGTCGGCGATCGGGCGCAGGGGCTCGGCCTAGCCAATCTAGGGCCAGCTTCGCAGATAGGTGAGTCGACCCTCCGCGCCATCATTCTCGGGCGGAGCGACTTGTCCGCCGAAGCCTGCAGGGCGAAGGCGGAAGCGGAGACCCGAGAACCCAGGGCTGTGTGGCCCTGGGTCGTCGGGTCGCGCTGCGCGCGCCCGAGGATGACAAGCCTCCTTATCGCCTTTCGATCTCGCCGCAGGGCGCCGCGACACCCCCATCGGTTCTTCGGTGTTCGCGCAGCCTCCGACCTCAGGCGATGAGGTCGCCGGGGTCGGTCACGCCGGTGACGCCTGCGAGCAGCACCGTGCCGCCGCTGGAGAACGTGACCAGCGTGTCCAGGATGCTGTCGCCGTTGCCGTCGAGCTCGTCCATCGAAGCGATCGTGATGCCGTCCAGCTCGAAATGGTCCGTGCCGAGCACGAAGTCGCCGATCTCGTCGTCTCCGGCGCCGGCGCCGAAGGCGAAGAGGTCGCTGCCGCTCCCCCCGAGCAGCAGGTCGTTCCCGGCCTCGCCCCGCAGATAGTCGTCGCCCGCGCCCCCCGACAGCGTGTTGGCCCCGGACGAGCCGGCGATGCGGTCGTTGAAGTCCGAGCCGATGACGTTCTCGATGGAGACGAAGCTGTCGCCTTCGGCATGCCCGCTCGAGGCATAGTTCATGCCGAGATTGATCACGACGCGGGCGCCGGAGGTGGAATAGCAGGCCGTATCGATCCCGCCGCCGCCGTCCAGCACGTCCCCGCCGGCCTCGCCCCTCAGATAATCGTCGCCCGCGCCCCCCGACAGCACGTTGGCGTCCGCCGAGCCGGCGATGCGATCATTGTAGGTGGAGCCGAGGACGTTTTCGATGGAGACGAGACTGTCCCCTGCCGCGTGGCCGCTCGACGCGTAGTTGATCCCGAGATTGATCACCACGCGCGCGTTGGAGCCTTCGTACGACGCCGTGTCGAAGCCGTCGCCGCCGTCGAGGAGATCGGCTCCGGCCCCGCCTTCCAGAAGGTCGTCGCCGGTGCCGCCGTCAAGCAGGTCGTCACCGCCCCCGCCGTAGAGCGCGTCGTTTCCGCCCCTTCCTTTAACCTCGTCGTCCCCTCCCAACGCATCGAGCACATCGTCGGCTTCGAAGCCGAGTATCCAATCGCTGCCTTCGGTTGCTGCGCTCTCGAGGTAGCGCACCTGCAATTCCCACTTTCCCCAGACTGTGCCGTCCTCGAAGAGAATCCGCTCAATACCCGCGCCGGCCTTGCCGGAGAACTGCTCCACCAGGGTGACCGAGCCCTGGCTGCCAGGCATGCTGAGGACGGCATCCGTCGTTTGCGGCACGACGCTTACCTGCAGAAGTGCGGCGTCGTAACCTGTGCCGAGCTCCAATCGGTCGTGGGTGCCGACGCTGTCATCGATGACGATCACATCGTCGGCGCTTCCCGCCGCATGCGTGTCATTGCCGAGGTTCCGGCTCGGCAGCGCAAGGTATTCGCCGCCATTATTAATGTAGGCGACATCCTCTGCAGATTCGGCATAGCGGAACCAGGGCTCGTCATCGTCGGGCGGGAAGTGGTAGACAAGCGTTCCCTGCGTCAGCTGGATTCCGAAGTCGCCCTCTTCGAAGTCGTCGAGGATGACAAAACTGCGGTACTCTCCATAGACGATCTCGATGATAAGGTCGGACGCATCGACTTGCTCCCAGACGCCTTCCAGTTCCTCCGGAACCTCGCCCCAGACGGAGAGAGAATCCGTAGAGAGTCCATAGGTAATCGCAAATTCGGGGCCACTTTGGGTGACCTCAAAAGGATCGCCAAAGTAGTCAAAACTGTGCCACGTTATTTGGGTCATATACTCCAGAAAATAGGGGGTGCCGCTTGAGACGTACTTGTCCGGCACTTCCTGGAAGGGCTCGACGAGCTCTTGGGGCGCCGCGACGTAGTGGTAGATGGGGGTATCGGCCGACAACTGGATTCCGCCGAGCAGCGGGATACCCGAGACCTCCTGCGCCTCATAGGATAAGCCAGCCCCCACGAAGTCGACGGTATGATTTGGGGTAGGCGGCTCCAGTGGGTACGGCTCGGCAAGGAAGCCGGCGCGGAACACGAGCCGGTCCATGGTGTCGCCGCCGGAGATCATGTTGACGCTGCGTTGCCCCGAGGCGAAGTCGGCGGCCTCGCCGACGATGACAAGGTCCTGGTCTCCATCGTCGGAAAGCATGATCGTGTTGGTCCCCGCGGCGCCTTCGACCACGTCCGCTTCGCCGCCATCATGGAATATCTCATTCTTGAACGAGCCGAGAATGATGTCAGGATCATTTCCCCCTTGGACAAAATCGGTTGGGAGGTCCTCGGCCTTATACCCAGCTTCTTCTAGGAGCTGGTCGATCTGGGCTTTCTCCTCAAGCGTCAGAAGCATTCCACCGACGCCATCGCCGTCCCCTTGCGCGCCGGTACTGCCCGTAGCGTTGGCCCAAGTTAGATTCCCAGCTACAAAAGTTTTGCCGTTCGCGGGTCCGGACGCACCAGTAACAAAGAGCGGTCCTCCCGAATGGCCAGCCGCACCGACTTCGTTTGGGTCTGTCCAAGTTCCGGTCGTGTTGTTGAATTGAGACCGAGCATCTACGTCTAGCCGGTACTGCGTCCGCGAGGACGGAACTGTAGCGTCTGCATCGTCGAAAAGCAGCGGATGACCTACGGTAAACGCATCAGCAAGCAGCTGATCGTTGCTCTGCCCTATCGTCACATAAAGGCCTGGAATCTCGTCTAGCGAGATCGAGAAATCCGTCGAGGTCGCCACGAGCGCGAGATCAGAAGTTAGAAAATTCCCAAGACGCAGGAAGACGAGAGAATCGCCGCTAAGACTGTCGGCACTCAGGCCGATGGCAGGACTCGCGCGCTCAAAG
>CAZMJQ010000435.1:0-6058 GCA_964566475.1 uncultured Propylenella sp.
GGACCCCGGCGGCGATCTCTACGGCGGCTTCGTACGGCGCTGGCAAGCAAGCGGCACGGTCGATCAGGAGGCGCGCGGGGCCGCGATAGACCGGGCGACACTGCGCTTCGACTACATTCTATGTCTGGAGGCGGCGAAGCGGACGAAGGCGGGCCGGTGCACACCGCCGGGCCAGCAGCCGGTGGCCGAACCCGAGCCGCAAAGAGCCCCGATGACGGCGGGGCCCGGCTGATCGCCATACCTCCGGAGCCCGTCGGCGGATAGCGTCGGCGGATAGCGCTTGAATCTCTGCCGGAGTCCGCCTATATCGGCCCCAACACATCTCGAGTTCAAATCGAGAGTGGGTCCCCCGGGGCCCGCTCTTTTTTGTTGCCCGCGGGGCCGGCTCGACCGGATCGGGCGAAGGGTTGCATGGACGAGCGCCGACTGACACGTGAGACAGGGCTGGAGGCCCGCATCGCCCATATCGTGGAGCCGATCGCGACCGATCTCGGCTACGAGCTGGTGCGGGTGAAGGTGTCGGCCCTGAACGGCGTGACCGTGCAGATCATGGCCGAAAGGCCGGACGGCACCATGTCCGTGGAGGACTGCGAGCGCCTCTCCCGCGACATCTCTCCGGCCCTGGATGTCGCCGATCCCGTCAACCGCGAATACAACCTGGAGGTCTCCTCGCCCGGAATCGACAGGCCGCTCACCCGGCCGAAGGATTTCATCACGTGGGCCGGCCACGAGGCGAAGATCGAGGCGGAGCGGCTGCTGGAAGGGCGCAAGCGCTTTCGCGGCCTCCTTCTCGGGGTGAACGACGGCGAGGCCGGCATCCGGCTCACCGATACCGGCGGCGACGTCTGGATGCCGCTCGACGCGATCTCTGAGGCCAAGCTGGTGCTCACCGACGCGCTTCTCAAGGCAGCCCCGCACGGCGGCGGCAAGCCGAACGGGACGAACGCTTGAACGAATTGACCTGAACGGAGCTCACGGCAATGGCTGTCAGTGCAAATAGGCTCGAACTTCTGCAGATCGCCGATGCGGTGGCGCGCGAGAAGACGATCGACCGCAGGATCGTCATCACCGCGATGGAAGACGCCATCCAGAAGGCCGCCAAGTCCCGCTACGGCGCGGAGACCGACGTGCGCGCCGAGATCGACGAGAAGACGGGCGACATCCGGCTGCAGCGGCTCCTTGAGGTGGTCGAGCAGGTGGAGGAGCCGGCCGCTCAGATATCGGTGGAGGACGCCCGCCACCGGAACCCCGCCGCGCAGGTCGGCGACTACATCTCCGAGCCGCTGCCGCCGCTCGAATACGGCCGCATCGCCGCGCAGTCCGCCAAGCAGGTCATCATGCAGAAGGTGCGCGAGGCCGAACGCGACCGGCAGTACGAAGACTACAAGGACCGCATCGGCGAGATCGTCAACGGCACGGTGAAGCGGGTCGAGTACGGCAACGTCATCGTCGACCTCGGCCGCGGCGAGGCGATTATCCGCCGCGACGAGATGATCCCGCGCGAGACCTTCCGCTACGGCGACCGGGTGCGCGCCTATGTCTACGACGTGCGGCGCGAGCAGCGCGGCCCGCAGATCTTCCTGTCGCGCACCCATCCGCAGTTCATGGCGAAGCTCTTCACCATGGAGGTGCCGGAAATCTACGACGGCATCATCGAGATCAAGTCGGTGGCCCGCGACCCCGGGTCTCGCGCCAAGATCGCCGTGGTCTCGCGCGATTCCTCCATCGACCCGGTCGGCGCCTGCGTCGGCATGCGCGGTAGCCGCGTGCAGGCGGTGGTGGGCGAGCTGGCGGGCGAGCGCATCGACATCATTCCCTGGAACCAGGACGCCGCCACCTTCATCGTCAACTCGCTGCAGCCGGCCGAGGTGGCCAAGGTCGTGCTCGACGAGGATGCCGAGCGCATCGAGGTCGTGGTGCCGGACGACCAGCTGTCGCTGGCGATCGGCCGCCGCGGCCAGAATGTCCGCCTCGCCTCGCAGCTCACCGGCTGGGATATCGACATCATGACCGAGGACGAGGAATCGGAGCGCCGGCAGAAGGAGTTCCAGGACCGCACCCAGCTCTTCATCGATGCTCTCGACGTCGACGAAATGGTGGCGCAGCTCCTGGCCTCCGAAGGGTTCGCTTCCATCGAGGACATCGCCTATGTCGAGCTCGATGAGGTCGCCTCCATCGAGGGCTTCGACGAGGAGACGGCGGAAGAACTGCAGACGCGAGCGCGGGAATACCTCGAACGCATCGAGGCAGAGCACGACGGGGAGCGCAAGAAGCTCGGGGTCGCCGACGAGATCAAGGAGGTGCCCGGCATCACCACGGCGATGATGGTGGCGCTCGGGAAGGAAGGCATCAAGTCGCTGGAAGACCTCGCCTATTGCGCCGCCGACGACCTCGTTGGATGGGTCGAGCGCAAGGACGGCGAGACGCAGCGCTTCGAGGGCGCGCTTTCCGGCTTCGACGTCGCCCGCCAGGACGCCGAGGCGATCGTGATGGCTGCGCGCGTCAAGGCCGGCCTCGTGAGCGAGGCCGACCTCGCCCAGCCCGAAGAGGAAGTGCCTGCCGAAGGCGAAGAGGAGGTTGCTGCCGTTTGACGGATGCTGTCGCCGACATAGATATCGGCCGCGGTCGCCGAGCCGGCCGCACCCGGATGTGCGCGCTTACGCGCGAGGTGCGTCCGGAGGCCGAGCTGATCCGTTTCGTCGCCGCTCCCGACGGGTCGGTGGTGGCCGACCTGAAGGCGCGCCTTCCCGGACGCGGAATCTGGCTGAGCGCCGGGCGCGCGACGGTCGCGCAGGCGGTAAGGAAGAACGTCTTCCCGCGCGGCCTGAAGCAGCCGGTCCGGGCCGCAGACGATCTCGCCGATCAGGTCGCCGCCAGGCTGCGCGAGGCGGCGCTTGGCCGCCTGGGCCTCGCCCGGCGCGCCCGTGAAGCCGTCACCGGCTTCGCCAAGACGGAAGCGGCGGTCGCGCACGAGGAGCTTGCCGCCCTGCTCACGGCGCGCGACGCGGCGGAGGACGGCGAGCGCAAGATGCATCAGGCCGTGCGGCGCCGCTTCGGCGACGAAGTGCCTTTTCCGGTCCTCCGCCTCTTCGATTCGGCGGAAATGGGTTTGGCAATGGGCCGGCCAGATGTGATACATGCTGCCGTGCTCCAGGGCCCGGCTGGTGGAAGTTTCGTGGAGGCGGCGATCCGCCTCCAGCGCTACGAAGGCATTGCGACCGATGACCGGACGCGCGGGAAGAACGGCGAAGCCGCGGGAATTGTTGGATGAGTGACACGACGAGCAAAGACAAGACGCTTCGGGTCGGAGGGCGCAAGCCGCTCTCCTTGAAGCGCGACACCGACACCGTGCGCCAGAGCTTCTCCGGCGGCCGCACGAAGGCCGTCGTGGTGGAGAAGAAGCGCCGGCGCGTGATCGGGCCGGGCGCCGATGGCGGCGCGCCTGCGGTCGAGGAGGCACCGAAGCCCGAGGCGCCGCGCCCACGCCCAACAGCCCGCCGTCCCGACGTGGAGGCCGAGGCACCGCCGAAGGCGGCGCGCTCCCGCGGCGGCGGCATGGTCCTGCGCACCCTCACGGAGGAGGAGCAGGACGCGCGCAAGCATGCCCTCGCCGAGGCACGCGTCCGCGAGGCGGAGGAGCGCAAGCAGGCCGAGGTCGAGGCCCGCAGGCAGGCCCAGGAGGACGAGCGGCTGGCACTTGAGCGCGCCGAGGCCGAGCGCCGCCAGTCCGAGGAAGAAGCCCGGAAGCAGTCCGAGGACGAGGCGCGCCGGCGCTCCGAGGAGGCGGCCCGCCGCCGCCTCGGCGAAGCGGAGACGACGGCGCCGGCCCGCACCGAGGCCCCCGACGCGCGGCTGCGGCAGCGGCGGGTCGAGCTGCCGAAGCCGACCCGCACGAAAGCCTCGCCGGGCGAGCGCCGCCGCGGACGACTGACGGTCACGAATGCGCTCGAGGCGTCGGAGAGCGAGCGCGAGCGCTCGCTCGCCTCGGTACGCCGCAAGCGCGAAAAGCAGCAGCGGCAGTTGCACGGCTTCACGCCGACGCAGGAGAAGATCGTGCGCGATGTGGTCATCCCGGAGGCGATCACCGTGCAGGAGCTCGCCAACCGCATGGCCGAGCGCGCCGTCGATGTCATCCGCCTTCTGATGAAGGACGGCCAGATGGTGAAGATCACCGACGTGCTCGACGCCGACTCGGCGCAGATCGTTGCCGAGGAGATGGGCCACAACGTGCGCCGCGTCGCGGCCTCCGACGTCGAGGAGGGCCTTTTCGACGCTCCCGACGCCGATGAGACGCTGAAACCGCGCCCGCCGGTCGTTACCATCATGGGCCATGTCGATCACGGCAAGACGTCGCTGCTCGACGCCATCCGCGAGGCCAATGTCGTTTCGGGCGAAGCCGGCGGGATCACCCAGCACATCGGCGCATACCAGGTCGTGCAGGACGGCCAGCGGATCACCTTCATCGACACGCCCGGCCACGAGGCGTTCACCGCCATGCGCGCGCGCGGCGCCCAGGCGACCGACATCGCCGTCCTCGTCGTGGCGGCCGATGACGGCGTGATGCCGCAAACGGTGGAATCCATCAATCACGCCCGCGCCGCGGGCGTGCCGATCATCGTCGCGATCAACAAGATCGACCTGCCCGGCGCGGACCCGAACCGTGTGCGTACGGAGCTGCTGCAGCACGAGATCGTGGTGGAATCGATGGGTGGCGAGACGCTCGAGGTGGAGGTCTCCGCGCTCAAGCACACGAATCTCGACAAGGTCCTGGAAGCCATCCTGCTGCAGGCGGAGATCCTGAGCCTTCATGCCAATCCCGACCGGCCGGCGGAAGGCATCGTGGTGGAGGCGCAGCTCGACCGCGGGCGCGGCCCCGTCGCGACCGTGCTGGTGCAGCGCGGCACGCTCCGCGTCGGCGACATCGTCGTGGCCGGCGCCGAGTGGGGGCGCGTGCGGGCGCTGATCGACGATCGCGGCGAGCAGGTGCGCGAGGCCGGGCCGTCGATCCCGGTCGAGGTGCTCGGCTTCCAGGCAACGCCGGAGGCCGGCGACCGTCTCGGCGTGGTGGAGAGCGAGGCGCGCGCCCGCGAGGTGACGGAATACCGCCGGAACCTCAGGCGCGAGAAGCTGGCCGCCAGCGCCGCCGGCGCGCGCGGCTCGCTCGAGCAGATGATGAGCCGCCTGCAGGTGGAGGGCAAGAAGCTCTTCCCCATCCTCATCAAGGGCGACGTGCAGGGCTCGGTCGAGGCGATCGCCCAGGCTCTGGAGAAGCTCGGCACCGAGGAGGTGGCGGCGCAGGTCATGCATGCCGGCGTCGGCGGCATCACCGAGTCCGATGTGAGCCTCGCGGCCGCCTCGGAAGCGCCGATCCTCGGCTTCAACGTGCGCGCCAATGCCCAGGCGCGGCAGGCAGCGGAGCGCGAAGGCATCGAGATCCGCTACTACAACATCATCTACGACCTCGTGGACGACATCAAAAAGGCGATGTCGGGCCTCCTCTCGCCGGAGCGGCGCGAGACCTTCCTGGGCAATGCCGAGATCCTGGAGGGGTTCAACATCTCCAAGGTCGGCAAGGTCGCGGGCTGCCGCGTCACCGAAGGCAAGGTGGAGCGCGGCGCGGGCGTGCGCCTCATCCGCGACAATGTGGTGATCCACGAAGGCAAGCTCTCGACGCTGAAGCGCTTCAAGGACGAGGTGCGCGAGGTGCCCGCCGGCCAGGAGTGCGGCATGGCCTTCGAGAAGTACGAAGACATGCGCGTCGGCGACGTGATCGAGTGCTACCGCGTGGAGGAGTTCGCGCGGACGCTTTAGCGGCAGGCGCGATCCCTGCAATACTGTCGTCATCGCCGGACTTGATCCGGCGATCCACTTCGCAGCGCCGCGATCCGTCAGAAAGTCGCGGCGCCCGGCGGTTAAGAACGAAATGCCACGCGTCACCAAGCAGAAGGCCGGTCCCACTCAACGCCAGCTCCGCGTCGGCGAGCTGGTGCGTCACGCGCTCGCCGACCTCTTCTCGCGCGGCGAGGCGGGCCCCGAGTTCGAGGGGATGCTGATCTCC
>CAZMJQ010000436.1:0-2725 GCA_964566475.1 uncultured Propylenella sp.
GAAGTGGCTGCTCGACCGCAATCCCGACCCGAGCCGCGCCGATGTGATCGACGCCATCTCCGGCAACATCTGCCGCTGCACCGGCTACGAGCCGATCATCGACGCTGTTCTCGCCGCCGCGGCCGACATGCGCGGCCGGAAGTCCGCGTAGCCCGCATGGAGCGCAGCGCAATGCGGGAACGGCGGAGCAAAGACAGACCCGGATTTCGCTTCGCTCCATCCGGGCTACGGGCGTGTCGCGTGCCGGCCGATCCCGACGAAAGGCATGGGCCATGGAACACGTGAAGCACTTCTTCGCAGCGGAGCGCACCGAGGACCACAAGGCCGTCGGAGTGAGCGGCCCGCGCACCGACGTCGAGGGCCACGTCACCGGACGCACGCAGTACTATGCCGACCGCACCTTCACCGGAATGCTGCACCTGAAGATGGTGCGCAGCCCGCACCATCACGCGAAGATCCTCTCCGTCGATACGAGCGAGGCGGAGAAGGTGCCGGGCGTGGTTCGCGTGCTGACGCACAAGGACGTGCCGAAGAACGTCTACACCATCCTCTGCCTCATCCAGATCGAGCCGGACGACGAGCCGGTGCTGGCGGTCGACAAGGTGCGCTTCAGGGGCGAGCAGGTCGTCGCCGTGGTCGCGGAGAGCGTTGCCGCCGCGCGCGAGGGCGCCGCGAAGGTCAAGGTCGCATACGAGGAACTGCCCGCGGTCTTCGACGTGGAGGAGGCGCTGAAGCCGGGCGCGCCGCTGGTCAACGAGTATCACGGCCAGAACTGGTTCATGTACGAGGGCCATCATTGCCGCCGCGTGCGCTACGGCGACGTGGAGAAAGGCTTCGCCGAGGCCGATCATGTGATCGAGGAGCGCTACCAGTCGTCGCCGATCGAGCATGCGCCGACCGAGACGACCGGCTGCATCGTCGTGCCGGAAGCGAACGGCCGCTTCACCTGCTACTCCAACACGCAGGCGCTGTTCTTCACGCTCGACAATGCCGGCCTCATCCTCAATCAGCCGTTCCAGAAGCTGAGGCTCGTCGGCGGGACGGTCGGCGGCGGCTTCGGCGGCAAGGTCGACGTGATCGTGGAGCCTATCTCGTTCCTCGCGGCGATGCTCACCAACCGCCCGGTCAAGTACGCCTACACCCGCGAGGAGGAGATGCAGGTGTCGTCCCCGCGCGCGGCGGAGCGCATCTACATCAAGGACGGCGTGATGAAGGACGGGCGCATCATCGCGCGCCAGGTCCGGCTCTACGCCGACGCCGGCGCCTACTCCCGGCACAGTCCCTATGCCGGCACGAAAGCCGCCGCGCACATGCCGGGGCCCTACACGATCCCCAACGTCCATATCGACAGCTACTGCGTCTACACCAACCGCACGCCGTCCTCCGCCATGCGCGGCTTCGGCGTCACCATCGGCGACTTCGCGCTCGAGGTTCAGATGGACAAGCTCGCCCGGCTGGTCGGCATGGACCCGATGGAGTTCCGCATCCTCAACGCCTATCGCGACGGCGACATGAAATCGCACGGCCAGGCGACGCACGGCGCGGCGCTGATCGAGACGATGCAGGCGGCGTCGGATCTCGCCGACTGGCCGCTCGGCGAGAAGGCGAAGGCGGCGTCGTCTCTGACGCGGGAGGGCTGAGATGAGATCCTGGCACAGCGCCGGAACACCTTGCACGGTCATTCTCGGGCGGCGCGACTTGTCCGCCGAAGCCCGCAGGGCGAAGGCGGAAGCGACGACCCGACAACCCAGGGGCCGATCGCTCTGGGTCCTCGGCTCTCACTTCGTTCGGCCGAGGATGACGCCGGCGGAGTGCGGGGAGGGCGTATAATGAAAGCGCGCGGGCGCGGCGTCGCCGCGGTCAACTATCCCACCGGCATGAACCTCGGCGGCGACCCTTCGCAAGCGCTCGTGCACGCGACCACGACCGGCAATTTCGTGGTCAGCCTGTCCAGCGTCGACCTCGGCCAGGGGCTGAAGACGGTGATGGCGCAGATATGCGCCGAGACGCTGGGCATCCCGGTGGAGACGGTCATCATCGACACGGCGGACACCGACACCGGCCCGCACTGCATGGGCACCTTCGCCAGCCGCGCCACGCACCGCGTCGGCAATGCGATCATCATGGCGGCGAAGGAGGCGCGCCAGGCTCTGCTGGAAGTCGCCGCGGAGGAGCTGGAGGCGGACGCCGCCGATCTGGAGACCGACGGCAAGGGCAACATCCAGGTGAAGGGCGCCCCGGCGCGCTCCATGCCGGTCTTCCAAGTGGCGCTGGCCGCGCATTTCAAGCACGGCAAGACCGTCTCGGGCCGCGGCATGTACATGGTGCAGCGCTCCTACCCGGAGCCGGAGACCGGCCATATGCGCCCCGCCACCTGCTACGCGCATGCCTGCACCGTGGCGGAGGTGGAGGTCGACACGGAGACCGGCGAGGTCGCGGTGCTGTCGCTGAAGAGCGCCTACGAGATCGGCCGCGCGCTGAACCCGAGAATGGTCGAGCAGCAGATCGTCGGCGGGGCCTGGATGGGGATGAGCCACGCGCTCTACGAGACGACGGAGCCCTATTATCCCGACCGCTCGCACGGGCCGCTCGATTTCAACGAGTACCTGATGCCCGGCCCCGGCGACCTCCCGTCTTTCGAGGGCGTCATTCTGGAGCGGCCGTCGGACGACGGGCCGTTCGGCGCCAAAGGCGTCGGCGAGATGACGGCGAACTCGCCCATACC
>CAZMJQ010000437.1:0-3582 GCA_964566475.1 uncultured Propylenella sp.
GCAACGGAGTAGGATCATGGCGCGGCCGTTGCGCGAGGGGATCGACGCCCTCCAGCTGACCACGAAGGTGACGCTCGCCGTCCTGGCGCTCGCCTCGGGCGTCTACACCTATATCGGCGTGCGCGACCTGCTCGACGGCTCGGCCGCCGTCGTCTTCCTCGGCGCGCTGATCTATTCGGCCGCGGTCTCGGTCGGCATCTACGCCTTCTGGACCTTCCTCATGCGCTTCATGCCGCATGTGCGGCAGGCGGCGCACCGGCGCGCGCTGGTCGGCGCGATCTTCCTCGGCTCGGCCATGATCGTCGCCATGTCGTCGTGGCTGAACGCGGCGGCGCTGGCCGGCTCCGCCGCGATCGAGCAGCACCTCTCGCGCGCCGCCGAAGGCTATGCCGACGCGCTCGACCAGGCGCACTCGCAGGCGCTCGCCGCGCAGTCGCTGCTCCCCGACATCCAGCTCGCCGCCAGCCGCTTCTCGCGCCTCGCCGCCGACGAGCGCGCGTCGGGCGCGCTCACCGGCACGTCCGGCTCCGGCACCGTGGTGCAGCTCCTGACGCAGATGTCGAACGACCTCAACAGCCTCGGCCAGGAGATCGCCGATTCGCGTCAGACCGTGCAGCAGCTGCACGAACAGGGCAGCGCCCGGATCGCGCGCATGCGCTCGCTCGTCTCCGCCAGCGGACCGGTGGCGCGGCGCGCCGACGCCTTCGGCGAGGAGGCCGTGGCGCTGGCCGGCGTGATCGCGAGCCTGCAGCAGACCTCGGTTGCGCCCGCCGTTCGCCGCGCCGCCGACGACCTCGCCTCCACCTTCATCGCGCCGATCGCCGACGGCGGCACCGCAGATCTGCGCAGCCGCCAGGAGCTGGTGGTCGGCAATGTCTCGGAGGCCGTCGCCGCGCAGTCGCAGGCGCTCGCCGCCGCGGCGGACCAGATCCTCGCGGCCGGGCCGGTCCGGCCCGAGCGCTTCGTGCCGCTGTCGCGCCCGGCCGCGGTGCTGATGTACGCCACCGACTTCCTCCCCTCCTGGGCGGGCGCCATCTCCATCGACCTCCTGCCGGCCGTGCTCGTGCTGATCCTCGTCGTCGTCTACAGCGCTATTCGCCGCGAAGAGGACCCGCAGGTCGTGGACAACGTTATGACCGCCGCGGACATGATGCAGGCGATGCGCCTCTACGAGCGCATGCGGCGCGAGGAGCTGGCGACGGAGCGGCTCGGCGACGCCGTTCCCGAAGCGCCGGCGACGCCCGCCGCACCGGCCGCGCCCGCGGCACCTGCTGCGCCGGCGGCCGAGGCGGAGCGGAGCGAGCCGCGCAACGTCACGCCCCTGTCTCCGCAGCGCAACCGCGGCGACGCCTGATGGAAGACGACACGCGCACCTTCTCCGAGAGGCTCAAGGCGCTCCCCGACGGCACGCTGATGAAGCACGGCCTCATCGGGCTCGTCGTGCTGTCTGTCGTGATGATCGGCTTGGACCTGCGCGAGCTGGTCCACACTCAGGCGGAGAGCGCGGCCCGCGTGCCCGCTCTGTCGCCGGTGACCATGCCGCGGCCGGAGCGCCACGACCAGCTCCGCCCCTACCTCCCGAGGACGCGCCCCGTCGCCCCCGGCACGGACACGTCGCGGGTCCGCCAGCGGCCGCGCGGCGAGAGCGAGGCCGAGCCGATGGTCTTCCGCCTCGGCACGCACGGCGCCGCCTTCGCGGAGGGCACCATCACGCCCGGCACCGGGGACGCGTTCGCAGAATTTCTGGCGCAGGAGCGCGCGCAGGGCATCACCGAGATCGTGCTCCATTCGCCCGGCGGCTCGGTCAACGACGCGAGGCAGATGGCCCGCGCGATCCGCGACGCGGGGCTTGGCACGCGCGTGCTGGCGGACGGCTATTGCGCCTCCTCCTGCCCGATCGTGTTCGCCGCCGGCGTGGAGCGCATCGCCGACGCCACGGCCTGGATCGGCGTGCACCAGGCCTTCGCGCTCGACGATTCCTACGGCTCGCTCTCCGACGGCATGGAGCAGGCGCAGATGGTCGGCGCCGAAGTGCAGGACCTGCTCGACGGCTTCGGCGTCGACCCGCTGGTGTGGACGCGCGCCATGGCGACGCCGAAGGACATGCTCTACCTCTTCACGCCCGAGGAGCTGATCGCGCTCAAGCTCGCGACCGTGGTGGAGGGCGCGGAGGCGCTTGCGGAGCAGGACGGCGCCTGATGCCGCGTCATCGTTCCACATCTCGTTTGTCATCCCGCAAGCGACGCGAAGCGGCGCTGTGCGGGACCCATACCCCCGCGAAGCGATGGCCAGGACGTGCATCTCGCCGTTGCAAGTGGTTATGGGTCCCGGCCTTGGCCGTCGGCCAAGCCGGGATGACAAATCGAGAGGGTGTGCCGCAGCTTGCCGCCCCGGCGCCGCAAAACTAGGCACGATCCATGCCGCGTCTCCTTCTCTTCCGCCACGCCAAGGCCGAGAACACGCCGAGAGGCGGCGCCGACCACGACCGTGCGCTCACGAAAAGCGGGCGCACGGACTCCGCCGCCATGGGCGCGGCGCTCGCGGAGCACGGCCCGGTCGACCTCGTGCTGTGCTCGGACGCCGCCCGCGCGACGGGCACGTGGGAGGCGGCGCGCGATGCGCTCGGCGCCTCGCCGGAAGTACGCCTGCTGCGCGCCATCTACGAAGCCGACGACTACCTGCCGATCCTCAAGGAGGAAGGCGGCGAGGCCGCAACCGTGCTGCTGGTGGGCCACAACCCGACCATGCACCGCGCCGCCGTGTCGCTCGCCGCCGACCTCCATGGCCCCGGCCGTATCCTCGCCTCGCGCTTCCCCAAGGCGGCGCTCGCCGTGCTCGACTTCGACGGAAGCTGGTCGGAGCTGAGGCCGGGCACGGGGAGGCTCGCGGCGTTCGTGCTGCCGCAGAAGGGCTAGGAGCCAAGCCTTGCAAGCGGCCCCGACCGACGCAAAAAGATACAGCTTCTTCATGAAGCTCAAACTCGCGGTCCGGGTGCCTCTCCTGTGGGATCGGGCGCTCCAGCACGTGGCGAACCAAGAGTATACGGATGCACTTGGGGCCCTACGGAAGATCGAACCCGTGGGGCGAGCCGGAATACACGCATCCATCATGATCGGACATTGCCACTGGGCAATCGGCGAACACGAGCAAGCGGATCGGTGCTTTCGAGACGCAAGGGCACTCTTCACGAGCAATCGCAAGCTTTCAGACGCGGACAAGACCTACCTCAATTGCTACATTTCTGCGCACTCCGAGCCCCAGTTCACTGTTCCCATCGAGGGCGTCTCTCCTCGCTTGCTGAGGTTGTTTCCCTTCGGAGAATGATACATCGGCCGAGCATCGACTCGATGTGCGATGCGCCGGTCGGATAAGGGAAGATCGTCCGCAGTTTGGCCGTGCTGGATCATGACCGGAGGGCGACCGGCTCCACCAGAACCGGACCAGGCTTTGAACCCGTCCCCCGCCGGCCCATATTGCGGGCTGGAGAGCATGCTTGGCGACCCTGACGACACTCACCGACGAGGCCCGGATCGCGGTCGACAACGTGCTCGGCACGCTCATGCGCAGCGGCACGCCGACCGT
>CAZMJQ010000438.1:0-8367 GCA_964566475.1 uncultured Propylenella sp.
CGGAACACCCGGACCTTCTTCGTCATGAGGGAGGTCAAGGAAAACGCGCGATTGCCCTTCTGACCAGCCGACCGGCCTCCGGCCCGCCGCGACACCTCGTCCAGGCGGCTACGCGGCTGATCGACTCAATCATAGCGTCCCCATCTCCCCCAGAGTGAAGCTCCCGCACCCCGCTCGACCGGGGCGGCGATCAGACGCGGCTGGTCCCATGCCCCGGCGCCGCGTCGTTAGCGTCCGCTCAGGCGAGACGCTAACGATCCCGACCCGCGGGCGCCCCCAATGCAACCGCTACAGGCCCCTCGCGATGCGACGCTCGTCTCTAGACCGTGCCGCTGGCTCTTCTTACGACGCCGGCCGAGACGCCGATCGCCAGGCACGCCACCACGATCAGTCCCAGCGCGAGGCTGAGACTGGTGACGTCCGCCACGATGCCGATGACCGGCGGACCGAGGAGGAAGCCGGAGTAGCCCATCGTGGCGACCGCGGCGATCGCCGCGCCCGCGCCCTGCCCGGGAATGCGCCCCGCCGCGCCGAAGAAGACCGGCACGAGGTTCGCGAGCCCCAGCCCGACGAGAGCAAAGCCGGCCACCGCCAGAAGCGGCCAGGGCGTGACGAGCGCAAGCGCCAGCCCGCCCGCCGCCAGGTAGGCGCTGCGGCGCACGAGCGGCACCGTACCGAAGCGGCTGCGCATCCAGTCGCCGCCGAAGCGGCTGGCGGCCATCGCCGCGGAGAAGGCCGCAAAGCCGGTGGCGGCAAATCCCGGCCCGCGCTCGAAGCTTTCGGCCAGGTGGAGCGCGCTCCAGTCAAGCATCGCGCCCTCGCTGGTCATGCACAGGAAGCACAGCACGCCGAGCCCGAGCGTGGCCCTGCTGGGCCAGGCGAACGCCGTCCCCCCGCCGCCGCCGCCGTCGTCGGCGGCGGGAAGCAGGCTGAAGAGCGCGGGGATGCCGATGATGACTGCCATCGCCAGGGCGACGGCCGCTTCCGCCAGAAACGGCAGGAGCGGCAGAAGCAGGGCCGCGATCCCCGCCCCGATCAGGCCTCCGAGGCTCCACATGCCGTGCAGGGACGACATGACGGCCCGGCCCAGCCGGCGCTCCACCAGAACGCCGTGCGCGTTCATCGAGACATCGAGAACGCCGTTCGCCGCGCCGAACAGGAAGAGGGCCGCCATGAGAAGCTCGGAATGGGGCGCGACCAGCGGAAGGGGAAACGCGATCAGGAACGCAACGGCCGCACCGCGCGTCACGGGCGCGCTGCCGAAGCGCGCGATAGCGCTCCCGCTCAGCGGCATCGCGACGAGCGCGCCCGCCGCCATGACGAGCAAGGCCACGCCCAGCGTGCTGTGGCTGATTGCCAGGCGCGCCTCTACGAGAGGAATGTGCACGGCCCATGTGCCCATGAGCATGCCGTTGAAAAGGAAGATGGCGGCCGTGGCCCAGCGGGCGCGCCGGACGGCGTTAAGGTCGTGCATTCCCGGTTCCGGATCGAAAAGAGGCGGCGGAGCAGGCTTAGCGCCGGTTCGCGTGACGGATCAACCTGCCCCCTGCGCGGCCGGCAACTCCTGCGGCACGGCGGACGTTAAGAGGTTCGGCCCGGTGAATCCGGCACCGCAATGATGGCCGGAGACGGGCGGCGCAGCATCGAGGGGGGACCTGACATGGAAGCATTCTCCGATTTCACGGTGTCGACGCACCTGCCGTTCGAGACGATCGCCACGCGCCTCGTCGCCGCCGCCGTGCTCGGCGCGGTGATCGGCATCGACAGGGAGTGGCGCAGCCGGCCCGCCGGCCTGCGCACCCATATGCTGACCGCGATGGCCGCGGCCCTGTTCACGCTCCTCACCTTCGAGATCGTCAACTCCGACATCCTTACGGGCGACAACACGCGCGCCGACCCGATCCGCGTGATCGAGGCGGTGACCGCGGGCGTGGCGTTCCTCGCCGCCGGGACGATCATCCACCATCGCAGCCGCGTGCGCGGACTCACCACCGGCGCGGGCATGTGGCTCGCCGGCTCGCTCGGCGTGGCGGCCGGCCTGGGGCACATCGCGGTCGCGGCACTGGCGGCGGCGCTCGGCTTCGTCATCATTTCTCTTATCGGCTTGGCAGAGAAGGGCCTGCAACGTCCGGAGGATGAGTGATCGGCGGTTTATTAGGGTTTTATTCAATCTGTGCACAATTTACGGATCGTTTACCGGAAAAAGATCGATTCTGCATCTATTCTGGTAGGACTACGCGGTTACTAAGCCGCGATATGACAGTGATAAATTCCATTCGTGATCTTCTTCGACGGCTTGGGCGCCATGAAGGCGGCAACGTCTTCATCCTCTTCGGCGCAACCGCCATACCGATTCTCCTCATGATGGGCGGCGCGGTCGATCTGGCGCGCTACGCCCGCTACAAGGCCGACCTCGCCAACGCCATCGATTCTGCCGCGCTGGCGCTTGCGCGCACGGGCGAGGATATGAACGAGGCGCAGGCGACGGGTTTCGTGGAGGAGTATGTCGCCTCCTTCCACGTCAACGACGACTATTTCTCCGTCAGCAATTTCGACGTCGACAAGACCGAGAACGGCTACATCGTAACTGTCGACGGGTCGATGCGCACCATGTTCCTGCCGCTCGGCAACATCACCGGCATCAACGCCGAGATCCTTGCGGAGGTCGTGCACGCCTCGAACCGAGTCGAGCTGGCGCTGGTGCTCGACAATACGGGCTCGATGAACTGCGGCGAGACCACCTCGGGATATTGCGCGCGCAACTGGAGCAATCCCGGTCCCAACAGCCGCATCTCGGGGCTCAAGTCAGCAGCGCATTCCCTGGTCGATACGCTGATGACCGGCGACCGGCGCGAGGAGTTCATCAAGGTCGCCGTCGTTCCTTTCGAGGGGACCGTCAACATCAAGAACGCCAGCCTCGACTACGATTGGCTCGACTGGGGCGACAGCCCGCGGGCCAAGTACAACAGCGCCAATTTCGACGCGCTCGAGAGCCGGGAGGAGATCGGCGAGGTTTGCGAGGAGCGCGGTCGCGGTCGCGGCCGCGGTCGGGGCGGCGGCGGGCGTGATTGCGAGACCGTTTACGAGACCACGACGCAGGCGGTCAGCCACAAATGGCTGTTCGACCAGCTGAACGACGACGATTCCGATGTTCGGTGGGAAGGCTGCGTGGAGATGCGGGCCGAGCCGTACGACATTCTCGACACGACCCCGGACCAGAACATGCCGGACACGCTCTTCGTCCCCTTCTTCTGGCCCGACGAGCCGGACAACGGCAACGACAATCGCGACCACTACAGCAACAATTACCTCGAGGACCGTACCGACGAGGACGGCGAGGGTGCGCAGCGATATGTCGGCAAATATGTCGCCTCCGAGGCCGTATGGCACAGCCGTCCCGACACGAGCTTTCCTTTCGAGAGCGGACCGAACTACGGCTGCCCCCGCCCCCTGACGCCGCTCACCGATGACAAGGAGACCGTGAAGGACGCGATCGACGCGATGATCGCCTATCCGGCGATGGGCACCTTCATCCCCACCGGGCTGGTCTGGGGCTGGCATGCTCTCTCGGACAATGCGCCGCTGACGGAGGGAGTCGGGCCGAGCGACGACGCGTTCGACACGACCGTAAAGGCTCTCGTGCTTCTCACCGACGGGGAGAACTCCGTCACCGGCATGGGCAACCATAACAATTCGCTTTTCAGCGGCTATAACTACACCGGCACGAAAGTCGGCAATCACTATCGCCTTGGCTCGCGCAACTGGCAGTCGGCGCAGGCGCAACTCGACATAAAGACCAGGAGGCTCTGTACAGACGTCAAGAACGCCGGCATCCGCCTCTATACCATTACATTCGGCAACATACCCAATGCCGCCCGCACGCTGATGCGCAACTGCGCCACCGTCGATGACGGCGAGACGCTCTACTTCCATGCCCCGAGCAATTCGGAGCTGCAGGACGTCTTCCACTCGATCGGCGAGGATTTGAGCGAGATCCATCTGGCGATGTGATCCCCGTCCCGAGAATGTGATGGCGGGCGTTCATCACGCCGACAATTCACGATTGTCGGACCTCCATCTGCCGGCTAATGTCTCCGCGTAGCTGGGGAGCTGCGTCATGCGTAATCTTGTCTTTGCGTTCCTGTTCGTCCTCATCGCGACGGGCAGCTCACATGCGGGCGTGGTGGCCCGCATCGATATCTCCAAGCAATCGATGACGGTGTCGGAGAACGGCCGCGTCATCCATTCGTGGCGGGTCTCCACGGGGCGCTCGCCTTATCGCACGCCGCGCGGGACGTTCCGGCCGACGCGGATGCACAAGATGTGGTACTCGCGCAAATACGACAACGCGCCGATGCCGCATTCGATCTTCTTCTACGGCGGCTATGCCATCCACGGCACCGACGCCATCGGCAGCCTCGGCCGGCCGGCGTCGCATGGCTGCGTGCGCCTGCATCCGTCCAATGCCCGGACGCTCTACAACCTGGTGAAGGCGCACGGATCGCGCAACACGCGGATCGTCCTGCAGAACTGACTCGCCCGGCCCGCGCGCCGATGATAAGCGCCTCCACGCATGACGGCGGGGAAGCGGCGGATGGCCGGGCAGGCGGCGTTGCACAGTGTCGAACGGGGCTCGGGCGACACCCCCGTCGTGCTCCTGCACGGCTTCGGGGGAAGCCACGCCGCGTGGGACGACGTCGTGGAGCGGCTTGCCGGCGCGCGCCGCACGCTGGCGCTCGACCTGCCGGGACACGCCGGCTCGCTGGGCCATGAGCCATGCGGCGCCGGCAGGGCGGCAGGCGCCGTGCTGGCCGACCTCGACCGCCGGGGCCTCTCCCGCGTGCATATCGTCGGGCACTCCTTCGGCGGGGCGGTGGCCGTGCTGGCGGCGCTTCGCGATCCGGCGCGGATGGCCTCACTAACGCTGCTGGCGCCGGGCGGGTTCGGGAGCGAGATCAATTACCGGCTTCTCCGCCGCCTTGCCGCCGCCCGGAGCGAGGCTGAACTGGAGGTCGTTCTCGAGCAGTGCTTCGGCTGGGCCCGCGACCTTCCCGCCGGGCTGGCGGCGCGGGTCGCGAAGGAGCGCAAGGCGAAAGGCGCGCGGGCGGCGCTCCTGACCGTCTTCGGCACGTTCATGGACAACGGATCGCAGAAGATGATCCCGCGCGATGAGCTGAAGCGGCTGACCATGCCGGTCAAGGTCGTGTGGGGCACGCAGGACCGCGTGCTCCCCACCCGGCAGGCGCACCGTTTGCCTGGCCATATCGCGGTGCACGTCTTCGAGGAGGTGGGGCACATGCTGCCCTACGAGATCCCGGATGCGGTCGCGCATCTGATCCTCGAGAACACACGCTAGATAGGCGGCTCTCCAAGGAGCGGGCTCCGCCGTAGCGAATTCTTAATCGTATGAACCATTTACTGTGTTCGTACGCGCTTTGGCGACGATCTTAACGGTATCAGCACGGTTAGGCGATGATCCCGTAAGGCGGATACTCACATGCGTTTCAGAGATTCACTCAGGCCGGCACTGCGAGCGTTGCGGCGCGCCGAGAGCGGTAACGTCGCCATTCTGTTCGCTGCGGCGGCGGTCCCGCTTCTCCTGGCCATGGGCGGGGCGGTCGACCTGATGCGCTTCGCCCGCCACAAGGCGGAGCTTGCCAACGCCATCGATGCGGCGGCTCTGGCTCTGGCGCGCGTCGGCCAGCAATATACCGAGGAGCAGGCAACGGATTATGTGCAGGACTACGTGACGGCGTTGCAGGTCGAGCACGGCGAGTTCACCGTCGGCAATTACAACGTCGTGAAGACCGAGAACGGCTACATCGTCACTGCCACCGGCGACATGAAAACGATCTTCCTGCCGCTCGGCAAGATGGTGAAGCCCAGCAGCCCGATCATGAACATGGGCATGAACATCGCCGCCGAGGTGGTCCATTCGTCGAACCGTCTCGAGGTCGCGCTGGTGCTCGACGTCACCGGATCGATGAACTGCGGCGACACGCTCTCCTCGTCGTGCACCGGAAACTGGAGCAATCCCGGCTCCTCCAGCCGCATCGTTGCGCTTCGCGACGCCGCGACGACTCTTGTGAACACCCTGATGAGGCAGGACGTGAACGATCCGGACATGATCAAGATCGGCGTCGTCCCGTTCGAAGGCACCGTCAATATCGGCGCGACCTACGCGGCAAATCCACCCTCGTGGATCGATTGGAGCGACGAGGGGAAAGCCTACTGGAACGGCCGCAACCTCGACAGGATGAACTTCTCAACGTTCGCGACATGCACGTCCGGAGACAGCTGCTCGAGCACGTACAAGCGCGTGGGACATAAGTGGCTGTTCGATCAGATGAACCAGGCAGACTCCAGCATCTCCTGGGCGGGCTGCGTCGAGATGCGCAGGGAGCCCCACGACATTCTCGACACGCCGCCCGACACGTCGCAGCCGGATACGCTGTTCGTGCCCTTCCTCTGGCCGGACGAGCCTGACCGGTATGCCTCGAATCAATACAAGACCAGCCCTGCGGACACGCGCTACAACAACAATTACAGCACGAATAACAGCAGCTGGTACGCCTATGGGTACCACAACAATTACCTGAACGATAAGCTGGCCCCCACGGCGAATTCTTCGAGACCTTCGAAGGCACAGTCCCATCCGATCAAGTACAGGCGCGTGAGCAGCACGAACAAGGCCGACTGGCACAGCGGCCAGCTGACAGATGCGACCAACTTCCCGTATTCCGCCGGCCCCAACCGCGGCTGCCCGCAGGCGATCGTTCCGTTGACGAATCAGAAGCCGACCGTGACCGGTCTGCTCTCGAACCTCATCGCCTATCCGGCGATGGGAACCTTCATCCCCAACGGTCTTGTCTGGGGCTGGCACCTCCTGACGCCGAACGAGCCCTTCACCGAGGGCGTTGCGCCGGGCGACGAATATTACGACAAGACGGTGAAGGCGGTCGTTCTGTTCACTGACGGCGACAACTCCGTCACCGGCGCCAGCAATCACAATAACTCGTACTTCAGCGGCTACAATTATGTGAGCCAAGGCCGCCTCGGCACGACTTCGAGCGCCTCCACGGCAACAAGCAATCTCAACTCAAAGACAGCCACGCTTTGCGAGAACGTGAAGAACGGGAGTATAAGGCTCTACACGATCACCTTTGGTGATATCAGCACATCGTCGCAGGATCTGATGCGCAACTGTGCGACCCTCGATAAGGGCGCGCGGCTCTACTATCATGCTCCGACCACGTCCGAGTTGGCGGATGTCTTCAAGGCGATCGGCGAGGACCTGAGCGAAATCCACCTTGCGATGTGAGCGAATAGAGTTGGAGGATTCCGTCCTCCAACTCGAGATTCTTCAGGACACCGCGATCACTTTGGCCCCGGCCGCCTCGGCCAGCGCCTCCGGCTCGGCCTCGAACACGGCGTCCGGCGCGCCGGCGGCGGCCCACACCGTCTCGAACCGCATGAGGTCCGCGTCCATGAAGGTGGCGAGCGGCGTCAGCGAGCCGAGCGGCGCCACGCCGCCGATGGCGAAGCCGGTGAGCTTGCGCACCGCGTCGGCGTCCATCCGCTCCAGCGCCTCGCCGATGGAGGACCGGACGGCGCTTTGATCGACACGGTTGGCGCCGGAGACCAGCAGCAGGACCGGCTCGCCGCTCTCCGCTTTCCGGAACACCAGCGACTTGACGATCTGCCCCACGGTCGTGCCGCAGGCCGCCGCGGCTTCCTCGGCGGTGCGCGTCGTCTGCGGCATGCGGCGGATGTCGAGCGTCAGTCCCGCGGCCTCCGCGGCGGCCTGTACCCGGTCGGTGCTTCTCATAACCGACCGTCATGCCTATCCGCCGGGAAAACTCAAGGGGTTCGCAGGGCGCGTGTCCGCGGCGCCCGAAGCTGCTAGTCTCTGTCGAAAGCGGTTAACGCGGCGGAGCGTCATGGCGGAGAGCAGGCCGAGGCGGGTGGTCGACCTCAAGCACGCGATTCGCGAGATCAGGATCGCGCAGGCCGAGCAGAGCGATGTGGTCGTGGACCTCCACGAGACGGAGCAGGCTCGCCTCGAGTTGCTCGGCGAGGCGCTGGAGAGCGTCTCGAAGGACCTTCCGCCGGACCACGACCAGCTGCTTCTCGGCCTGCTTCCGGGCCGGCCGCCGCGCTTCTGGGTGGATGCGACGAGCTTCGTCGTGATGGGCCGTGACAAGCGGCAGTACCGGTTCGTGAAGGACACGCGGCTCGGCCGGACCGTGCTCAGGGAAAGCGCCAGCCTGGAAGTGATGGCCGACGCGGTCACGCGCTACGTCGCGGAGCGCATCGTGGAGCGGGAGAAGGCGATCGAGGGCGACTGGCTCACACGCGCCGTGCGGA
>CAZMJQ010000439.1:0-3509 GCA_964566475.1 uncultured Propylenella sp.
GCTCATCGGCCTGATCCGCCGCGACGGCGGGCACGGCATGCTAGGCCTGGTCGGCGTGCAATCGAACCAATTTCCGCGGGCGATCGACATCGCGCGGCCGTTCCTCAAGGCGGGGGTCCCCGTGTGCCTGGGCGGCTTCCATGTGGCGGGCTCGCTCGCCATGCTGCCGGAGACGCCGCCGGAGATCGCCGCGGCGGCGGACATGGGGATATCCTTCTTCATCGGCGAGGCGGAGGACGAGCGGCTCGACGAGGTGCTGCACGACGCCTATTCCGGCAAGCTGAAGCCGCGCTACGATTACCGGGACCAGCTGCCGAACCTGCAGGGCACTCCCGTGCCCTTCCTGCCGCGCGGGCAGGTCGACCGCACCTACGGCTCGCATGGAAGCTTCGACCTCGGGCGCGGCTGCCCGTTCCAGTGCTCGTTCTGCACCATCATCAACGTGCAGGGGAGAGTGAGCCGCTTCCGCTCCGCCGACGACCTGGAGCGCATCGTGCGCGTCAATCGCGAGATCGGGGTGGAGCGCTTCTTCCTCACCGACGACAACCTGGCGCGCAACCGCAACTGGGAGGCCTGCTTCGACCGGCTGATCGATCTGCGCAAGAAGGAGGGTATCCGGGTCTATCTGCAGGTGCAGGTGGACACGCTCTGCCACCGCATCCCGGGCTTCATCGAGAAGGGAGTGAAGGCCGGCATCGACCACGTCTTCATCGGGATGGAGAACATCAACCCGGACAACCTGGCTGCGGTGAAGAAGAGCCAGAACCGGCTGCTCGAGTACCGCGAGATGCTGCTCGCGTGGAAGAAGTTCCCGGTGGTCATCACCGCGGGCTACATCATCGGGTTCCCCAACGACACGCGCGAATCCATCCTCCACGACGTCGACATCATTAAGCGCGAGCTTCCTCTCGACCTGATCTATTTCACCAACCTGACGCCGCTGCCGGGCTGCGAGGACCATCAGCGTCTCTGGCGCGACGGCGAGTGGATGGACCCGGACCTTAACAAGTACGACCTCAATCACCGCGTCACGCACCACCAGCGCATGTCGGACGAGGAATGGGACCGGGTCTACGCCGAGGTCTGGGACCGCTTCTACTCGCTCGACCACGTCGAGACGATCTTCAGGCGCATGGTGGCGCTCGGCTCCAACAAGCGCTACTCGACGCTGCACCGGCTGCTCTGGTACCGCGATTTTTACCGCCTCTACGGCTGCCATCCGCTGGAGGGTGGGGGCGGGCGCATGAAGTTCCGCCGCGACCGGCGTCACGGCATGAAGCTGGAGAACCCGCTGGTCTTCTATCCGAAGTTCTGGGGCTCGGAGGCACGCAACCTCCTCTCCATGACGTGGACCTACTGGCGCATGCGGCGCATCCTGAAGCGCGTCATGGCGCACCCCGAGGCGCGCAACTACCGCGACATCGCGATCACCGCTCCGGGCCTCGACGAGCTCAGCCTCGGCATCTACGCGGAGACGCGCGGGACGGCGGAAGCGATCGAGAAGAGCAAGCGGCAGCAGAAGATCAGGACCGATGCGCGCACGAAGAAGGGCGAGGAGCGCGAGGCGGTCCCGCTTGCCGCCGCCGAGTAGCGGCCCGGGTGCGAGCGGGGCGCAGAGCGCTAATCCAGGACGACCGCCGTCCCCGAGGCCGACACCATGAGCATGGAGCCGCGCTCGCCCACGGTCTCGTAATCGATATCGACGCCGATGACGGCATTGGCGCCGAGCTGCGCGGCCTCCTGCTCCATCTCGCCGATCGCGATCAGCCTGGCCTCCCTCAGAGCGTTCTCGTAGCCGCCCGAGCGGCCGCCGACGATGTCGCGGATGCTGGCGAAGAAGTCGCGGAACACGTTCGCTCCGAGGATGGCCTCGCCCATGACGAGGCCGCGATACTCGCGGATGCGCCTGCCTTGGACATCGGGCGTCGTGGTAACGAGCATGGGTGCTGCCTCCTCGCCGGCGTATTTGCAGCGCTACCCGGCGACGCGCCGCTGCATGTAGCCGAGTCGCCGATTGAGCTCCTCCAGGAGCCGGATGGCGGCGTCGGGCACCGAGGTGCCGGGGGTGAAGATCGCGGCGGCCTCGGCCGCCTGAAGCGCCTCGAAGTCCTGCGGGGGCACGACCCCGCCCACGACGATGAGGATTTCCGGGCGCCCCTCCGTGCGGAGCGCGTCCCTGAGCGCGGGGACCTGCGTCAGGTGGCCGGCGGCGAGAGTCGAGATGCCCACCACGTGCACGTCGCTCTCCACGGCGCGGCTCGCGGTCTCCTCCGGCGTTGCGAAGAGCGGCCCGACGACGACGTCGAAGCCGAGATCGGTGAAGGCGGAGGCGATGACCTTCTGCCCGCGGTCGTGGCCGTCCTGGCCGAGCTTGGCGACGAGGATGCACGGCGGGCGCCCTTCGTTGCGGGCGAAGTCGGCGGCCATCGCCGCGGCGCGGGCTACGGCTTCGTCGGAGCGGGCCTCGCGCTTGTAGACTCCGCTGAGGGCGCGCGGCGTCGCGACATGGCGGCCGAACACCCGCTCATGGGCCATGTTGATCTCGCCCACCGTGGCGCCGGCGCGCGCTGCCTCCACGCTGGCGGCGAGGAGATTGCGGCTGCCTTCCGCGGCCTCCGACACGGCGGCGAGCGCGGCCTCCACGCGCGCGGCGTCGCGCCCGGCGCGGAGGCGCTCGAGCTTGGCGATCTGCTCGGTGCGCACGGCGCGATTGTCGATCTTCAGCACCTCGACCGTTGCGGCCTCCGCGCGGCGGTGGCGGTTGACGCCGACGATGGTGCGCCGGCCCGTGTCGATATGCGCCTGCGCCTCGGTCGCGGCCTCCTCGATGCGCTGCTGCGGGACGCCGGCTTCGATCGCCCGCGCCATGCCGCCGAGCCCTTCCATCTCCGCGATGTGTTTGCGCGCCCTATCCGCGAGATCGGCGGTCAGCCGCTCCACGAAGAAGGAGCCGCCCCACGGATCGATGGAGCGCGTCGTTCCGGATTCGAGCGCCAGCACGAGCTGCGTGTTGCGGGCGATGCGGGCGGAGAAGTCGGTGGGCAGCGCCAAGGCCTCGTCGAGCGAGTTGGTGTGGAGCGACTGCGTGCCGCCCTGCGTGGCGGCCATCGCCTCGATCATGGTGCGCGCCACGTTGTTAAAGGCGTCCTGCGCGGTGAGCGACCAGCCCGACGTCTGGCAGTGCATGCGCAGCATCAACGCGCGCGGATCGCGCGGCGAGAAATTCTTCGCGACCAGCTCCGCCCACAGAAGGCGCGCGGCACGCAGCTTCGCGACCTCCATGAAGAAGTGCATGCCGGCGTCGAAGAAGAAGGAGAGGCGGGGTGCGAAGGAATCGACGGCGAGGCCCGCATCCAGACCGGCGCGCACGTATTCCAGGCCGTCGGCCAGCGTGTAGGCGAGCTCCAGGTCGGCCGTCGCACCGGCCTCCTGCATGTGATAGCCGGAGATGGAGATCGGATTGAAGCGCGGCATCCCCTCTGCGGTGTAGGCGAAGATGTCCGACACGA
>CAZMJQ010000440.1:0-3422 GCA_964566475.1 uncultured Propylenella sp.
ACCACCTCGATCCCAGAGCTTCTCGCTCATCCCTTCCCGGCGGAGATGCAGACCTGGCTGTGGCTCGCCTTCCTCGCCTCCTTCGCGGTGAAGATGCCGATGTGGCCGGTCCACACCTGGCTGCCCGACGCGCATGTCGAGGCGCCGACCGCGGGCTCCGTCGTGCTGGCGGCGATCCTTCTGAAGATGGGCGGCTACGGCTTCCTGCGCTTCTCGCTGCCGATGTTCCCGCTGGCGAGCGCCGACCTCGCGCCGCTGATCTATGCGCTTTCCATCGTCGCGATCATCTACACCTCGCTCGTGGCCCTGATGCAGGAGGACATGAAGAAGCTCATCGCCTATTCCTCCGTCGCCCACATGGGCTTCGTGACGATGGGCATCTTCACGATGACCGTGCAGGGCGTGCAGGGCGGCATCTTCCAGATGCTCTCGCACGGCATCGTCTCGGCCGCGCTCTTCCTCTGCGTCGGCGTGATCTACGACCGCATGCACACGCGCATGATCGACGCCTATGGCGGGCTGGTGAACCGCATGCCGTGGTACGCCTTCGCCTTCATGGTGTTCACGATGGCCAATGTCGGCCTGCCAGGCACGTCGGGCTTCGTCGGCGAGTTCCTGACGCTGGTCGGCGCGTTCCAGGCGAACACCTGGGTGGCGGTGCTCGCGACGACGGGCGTCGTCCTTTCCGCGGGCTATGCGCTGTGGCTCTACCGCCGCGTCATCTTCGGCCGGCTGGAGAAGCCGAGCCTTTCCGGCATGCTCGACCTCAGCCTGAGGGAGAAGGTCATCCTTGTCCCGCTGGTGGCGCTGACGATCCTCTTCGGCGTCTATCCGCAGCCGATCCTGGACGTGACGGCGGCGTCTGTGGATCAGCTCATCAACAATTACCAGGCGGCCCTGGCGGGCGGCGCGCAGACCGCGTTTGCCGGGCAGTGAGAAGGGAAGCGCTCTGATGCAGTTCGAGCTTCCGCACTTCACGGCCGCCGCGCCGGAGATCGCGCTGGCGCTTGCCGCCATGGCGCTCCTGATGGTCGGCGCCTATGCGGGCGAGCGCTCCGCGCGCATCGTCAACGCACTCGCGATCCCGGTCCTCATCGCCATCGGTTTCGCGGTCGCCTTCGGCGGTCAGAACGGCGTCTTCTTCAACGGCGCCTTCATCGTCGACACCTTTGCACGGTTCATGAAGGTCGCGGCGCTTGCCGCCTCCGCGGTGGCGATCCTGCTGGCGCAGCGTTTCTCCCGAATCGAGGGCTTCGAGCGCTTCGAGTATCCGATCCTCGTGCTGCTCGCCACGCTCGGCATGATGGTGATGATCTCGGCGAACGACCTCATCACGCTCTATCTCGGGCTGGAGCTGCAGTCGCTGGCGCTCTACGTCGTCGCGGCCATCCACCGGGACAATGCGCGCTCAAGCGAGGCGGGGCTAAAATACTTCGTGCTCGGCGCTCTCTCCTCGGGCATGCTCCTCTACGGCGCCTCGCTGGTCTACGGCTTTACCGGGCAAACGACGTTCGGCGCCATCGCGGAGGCGCTCGCCGACGGGCGCTCGCTGGGGCTCGTCGTGGGCCTCGTCTTCGTGCTCGCCGGCCTCGCCTTCAAGATCTCCGCCGTGCCGTTCCACATGTGGACGCCCGACGTCTACGAGGGCGCGCCGACGCCGGTGACCGCCTTCTTCGCCTCCGCGCCGAAGCTCGCGGCGATGGCGCTGACGATCCGTGTGGTGATCGATGCGTTCGCGCCCATCACGCCGGACTGGCAGCAGATCGTCACGTTCATCGCCATCGCCTCCATGGCGCTCGGCTCGTTTGCCGCCATAGGCCAGTCCAACATCAAGCGGCTGATGGCCTATTCCTCCATCGGCCACATGGGCTTTGCGCTGGTCGGGCTCGCCGCCGGAACCGAGCAAGGCGTGCAGGGCGTTATCGTCTACCTCGTCATCTACATGGCGATGACGCTTGGGGCCTTCGCCTGCATCCTCGCCATGCGCCGCGGAGGCGAGATGGTGGAGGAGATCGATGCGCTCACCGGGCTGGCGCGCACCAAGCCGGGCATCGCGTTCCTGTTCGCGGCGATCCTCTTCTCGCTCGCGGGCATCCCGCCGCTCGCCGGCTTCTTCGCAAAATACTACGTGTTCCTCGCGGCCATCGAGGCCGGGCTCTATGTGCTCGCCGTGATCGGCGTCGTGACCAGCGTCGTCGGCGCCTTCTACTATCTGCGCATCGTCAAGCTCATGTACTTCGATGAGCCGGTGGAGGGCTTCGAGCCCGTCCCGACCGAGCTGCGGGCCGTTCTCGGGGTCTCCGGCGCGCTGATGATCGTCTTCGTGGTGATTGCCGGTCCGCTGGTCGATGCCGCCGGCGCCGCCGCGGCAAGCCTTTTTTAAGCGATGGCGTTCTTGCTCGGCCCCAGGGCGTTGGAGGAAGGCTTCCGCCTCGCTGCGTACGAGACGGTGGGCTCCACCAGCGCGCAAGCCGTGGCGTGCGCCAAGGCGGGGGATGCGGGTCGCCTCTGGACCGTGGCGGGCGAGCAGACGGCCGGCCACGGCCGCCGCGGCCGGCCGTGGCACACGCCGCCCGGCAACCTTGCGGCGAGCCTGCTCATCCCGACGAGCGGCGATCCGACGACAACGGCGACGCTCGGATTCGCCGCAGGACTGGCGCTTGAGGGGGCGATGCGTGCTGCGGCACCGGCGCTTCGCTCCGACCTCCGCCTCAAATGGCCGAACGACGTGCTCATCGACGACGCGAAGGTCGCGGGCATTCTGCTGGAGGCCGTGACCCTGCCCGAAGGACGATCGGCCGCCGTGATCGGCATCGGCGTCAACGTGCGCCATGCGCCGGAGGGGTTGCCATATCCGGCGACCTCGCTCGCGGCGGCCGGAGCGGACGTGACCGCCGAGGCCCTGTTCGCCGCACTGACCGACGCATGGGTGGAGCAGGAGGCGCTGTGGAGCGCCGGGCGCGGCTTTGCCGCGATCCGCGACCACTGGCTGGCGCGCGCCGCTGGGCTGGGGGCGCCGGTTGCCGTCCGCCTCGGCCGGGACGTGCTGCGCGGGACGTTCGAGACGATCGACGACGAGGGTCGGCTGGTCATGCGCGGGCGCGACGGCTCGGCCCGCTCGGTCAGCGCGGGCGACGTATTCTTCGGCACAGCGGCAACGACGGAGGCTTGATGGCAGCGCCCGACGAACTGGTATTCGTGGCGCTCGGCGGCGTCGGCGAGATCGGCATGAACCTCGCGCTCTACGGCTACGGCCGCGCCCGCCAGCGCGCCTGGCTCGCCGTCGACATGGGCGTCGCCTTCGGCCACGAGGAGGTGCTTCCCGGCGTCGACGCGGTGCTGCCCGACATCCGCTACCTGCTGGAGCGCAAGGACGGCCTGCAGGCGATCGTCATCAGCCACGCGCACGAGGACCATTACGG
>CAZMJQ010000441.1:0-5749 GCA_964566475.1 uncultured Propylenella sp.
CGTCCGCCTGCTTCAGCACCGCCGACAGGCTGGCGGGCTTGAGCGCATGCTGGCGCAGGTCGAGGCCGGAGAGGAGATCGACGATGTGGCTCAGCATCAGATCGGCGGCGTCTTTGCCGCGCCGGGCATGGAGATCGTCGCCACCCAGCCGTCGAGCGGTCCGGAATCGATCGAGGGCCATCTCGACGGGGCGGCCGCCGTGCCCGGGCTCTTGGAATGCATCGCCGGAGGCGAGCGGAGCGGCGTCGACGCGCATGTCATCGCCTGCTTCGACGATACGGGGCTCGACGCCGCGCGCGCTCTTGCCGCCGCACCGGTAGTCGGCATCGGCGAAGCGGCGTATCATGTGGCGTGCCTTGTCGCGGGCCGCTTCAGTGTGGTGACCACCATGTCGCGCTCCATACCGGTGCTGGAGCAGAACCTCGGCCGCTATGGCCTTGCCGCGCGCTGCGGCCGCGTGCGCGCCGCCGACGTGCCGGTGCTCATGCTTGAGACCGACGCCGCAGCTGCGCGCAAGCGTATCTCCGCCGAGATCGCGGAGGCGGTCAGTGTGGATCGGGCGGAAGCGATCGTGCTTGGCTGCGCCGGCATGGCGCCGCTTGCGGCGTCGCTTTCCGCCGAGCATGGCGTGCCTGTGGTGGAGGGCGTGTCGGCGGCGGTGAAGCTCGCCGAGAGCCTCGTCGCGTTGCGCCTTGCGACGTCGAAGATCGGCGGGTGGGCGGAGCCGCACCCCAAGGCGCGGGGCGCGCGGTTCGACGCATTGTTGGCCGATGGGGCTTCATGAGCGAACTGACTGTCCGGCCGATGACCCGCCCGGAGCTCGACCTCGCGATCGAGTGGGCGGCGGCGGAAGGCTGGAACCCGGGGCTCGATGACGCCGATGCATTCTACGCCGCCGATCCGGGCGGCTTCCTCATGGGGTTTCTCCGCGACGCGCCCGTGGCGGCGATCTCCGTGGTCGCCTACGGCGCGGCCTTCGGCTTCCTCGGCTTCTACATCGTGCGGCCGGAGCATCGCGCGAAGGGCTACGGCCTCACGATCTGGAACGCGGGCATCGAACGGCTCGGCGATCGGACGATCGGCCTCGACGGCGTCGTCGCGCAGCAGGCGGCCTACCGCCGGTCCGGGTTCGAGCTGGCGCACCGCAACATCCGCTTCGGCGGGAAGGCTCGCCCGGACGCGCCATCCGATCCGGCGATCGTGGAGATCGGCGCCGACGTTCCGCCCTCGCTCATCGACGGGATTGCCGCCTATGACCGGGCGTTCTTTCCCGGGCCGCGGCAGGATTTCATCCGGCGCTGGGTCGACCCCGATGTGCGCCGCACGGTCGTCTACCTGTCCGACCGCGTGCTGCGCGGCTACGGCGTCATCCGCCGGTGCCGGAGCGGATACAAGATCGGGCCGCTCTTCGCCAACGAGCCGGCGCAGGCCGAAGCGCTCTTCACGGCGCTCGCCGGGCCCGTGGCGGGCGAGCCGGTGTTCCTCGACGTGCCGGAGCCGAACGGCGAGGCGCGCCGGCTGGCTGAGCGGCACGGGCTGGAGCCGGTCTTCGAGACCGCGCGCATGTATCGCGGCCCGCGCCCCGATTTGCCGCTCGACCGCATCTACGGCATCACCACGTTCGAGCTCGGATAAGTGCCCAGAGCTTCAGAAGCGCGATGAGAGATCGTCATCCTCGGGCGACCCCGGACTTGATCCGGGGGAGACCCGAGGACCCAGGGGCCACACCGCTCTGGCTTCTCGGGTCTCCGCTTCGCTCCGCCGAGAATGACGACGCAGGAGGTTAATTCCTGTTTCCGCAAGCGGCGCTTGGCGCCCCGAAGCGGCCCGCTAAAACGAACCGGCGATCGCCATGTCGAAGATGCGGAGTGCGCCGTCCTTCGTCAGCTTCACCGGGTTGCCGCCGGCCGTCGGGTCGACGATCGCCATCTCGGCGATCTCGTCGCGCCGCGCGGCGTCGACGCCGAGCCCCGCCAGCGTATGCGGCACGCCGATATCGCTGCGCAGCTTGAGCACCGCCTTTAAGAACCCGTCGAAGCCGCCGCCGATGCCGAGATAGGCGGCGAGGCGCGCGATCTTCGCCTCGATCGCGGCGCGGTTGAACACCAGAACGTAGGGCATGAAGACGGCGTTGGTCATGCCGTGATGCGTGTCGTAGAGCGCCCCCACCGGATGCGACAGCGAATGGATGGCGCCGAGGCCTTTTTGGAAGGCGGTGGCGCCCATCGCGGCGGCGCTCATCATCTCGGCCCGCGCTCCGATGTCGGAGCCGTCCTTCACCGCCTTCGGCAGGTGCTCGAAGACGAGCCGCATGCCCTCCAGCGCGATGCCCGCCGCCATCGGGTGGTAGGCCTCCGCCGAGTAGGCCTCCAGGCAGTGCGCCAGCGCGTCCATGCCGGTGCCCGCCGTGATGAAGGGCGGCATGCCGATCGTGAGCTCCGGGTCGCAGATCACGATCCTCGGCATCATCTTCGGATGGAAGATGACCTTCTTCGTATGCGTCGCGGCATTGGTGATGACGCCGGCGCGGCCGACCTCCGAGCCGGTGCCGGCCGTGGTCGGCACCGCCACGATGGGCGCGATACCTGCCGGGTCGGCGCGCGTCCACCAGTCGCCGATGTCCTCGAAGTCCCACATCGGCCGGGACTGTCCCGCCATGAAGGCGACGACCTTGCCCGTGTCGAGCCCGCTGCCGCCGCCGAAGGCGACGACCCCGTCGTGCCGCCCCGCCTTGAAGGCGGCGACGCCTGCCTCGACGCTGGCGTCGCTCGGATTGGGCTTCACGTCCGAGAACAGCGTCGCCTCGATTCCGCCGTCCTTCAGGACGTCCAGCGCCCTTCGCGTGATGTCGAGCTTCGCGAGACCGGCATCCGTCACGAAGAGCGGCCGCGCGATGGCCGCCGCGCGGCAGGCCTCGGCCAGCTCCCCGATCCGGCCCGCGCCGAAGCGGACCGACGTGGGAAAGCTCCAATTGGCGGTGGGCGCAGTCACTTCACGGCCCTCAGATGGAAGCTCTTCGGCTGCGTCAGCGCGTGGAAGCCCAGATGCGAGAGCGCCGCCCCGCGGCCGGTGTCCTTGACGCCGGTCCAGGTCAGCGCCGGATCGAGATAGTCGCAGCGGTTGGCGAAGAAGGTGCCGGTCTCGACGCGGTTCCCGATCTCCGCCGCGCGGTCGAGGTCCGTGGTCCATACCGATGCGGTCAGCCCATAGGGGCTGTCGTTCATCAGCTGGATCGCCTCCTCGTCGTCCCGCACCTTCATGATGCCGACCACCGGCCCGAAGCTCTCCTCGCGCATCACCGCCATCTGGTGATCGACCTCGGTCAGCACCTGCGGCGTGAGGTAGGGCGAGCCGCCGCGGTCCGCCTCGTGCCGCGACTCGATGCTCTTCTTCGCTCCCTTGCGCGCGGCCTCCGCGATCTGCCCACGCACGTGGTCCGCGAACTTGCCCCGCGCCATCGGCCCGATCGTCGTCTCCTCGTCGAGCGGATTGCCGACGACGTATTTCTTCGTAAGGTCGACGAAGCCCTCCACGAACGGCGCGTAGACGCTCTCCTCCACGTAGATGCGTTCGATGCCGCAGCAGCTCTGCCCGGAATTGTAGAACGCGCCGTCGACCAGGTTCTCGACCGCATGCTCGAGCTTCGCGTCGGCGCGCACATAGGCCGGGTCCTTGCCGCCGAGCTCAAGCCCGAGCGAGGCGAAGGTGCCGGCTGCGGCGCGCTCGATCGCCCGCCCGCCGGAGACCGAGCCGGTGAAGCTCGTGTGGTCGATCGATCCCGAGCCGATCAGCTTCTCGGTCTGAGTGTGCGAGAGCACCAGGTTCTGGAAGAGCCCCTTCGGCAGCGCTGCCTTGTCCGCCGCCGCCTGGAAGCGCTCGCCGACCAGAAGCGTCTGCGCGGCGTGCTTGAGGATGACCGCGTTGCCCGCCATCAGCGCCGGGAAGACGGAGTTGCACGCGGTCATGTAGGGAAAGTTCCAGGGCGCGATGACCAGCACCAGCCCGAGCGGCTCGCGCTTCACGCTGCGGCGGAAGCCGGCCTTGCGCTTCGGCGTCAGCGGCTCCAGCGACTCGGCGGCGATGGAGGCCATGTAGCGCACGCGCTCTTCCAGGCCGCCCTTCTCGCCGCCGTAGCGCACCGGCCGCCCCATCTGCCAGGCGAGCTCCGGCACGATCTCGTCGTTCATGGCAAGAAGCGCGTCGAGGAAGGCGAGCGCCTGCTTCACCCGCTCCGCCAGCGCGACCTGCCGCCACTCCGCCTGCGCCGCCCGGGCGCGCGACACCGCCGCCTCCAGCGCCTCGTCGGCAATCACCGGCCGCTCGGCATAGACCGAGACGTCTATGGGAGAGATGATTCTGACTGTGCTGTCCATGCTCGCGTCTTCAACAAGGGAGAATGCTTACATGCCCGGCCCTGCCGTAGTCGAGGATGGCTTGGTCACGAGTCATGACTCTCAGTCCCTCTTCCCGTGCCGTTGCGATGATGATTCGGTCCATCGGATCCTTCGGTGGATCGCCCGGCAGGAACGACGAAGCAATCAACACCTTCGGTGGCAGGTCCGTTGTCCGAAAGTTGCCGATGGCTATGAAGCGGTCGAACCACGCTTGCGGAGCCAAAGGGGAGGCAAACCTGCCTTTTGATGCGAGCATTCCAATCTCCCATGCGGTGATAGGCGAGAGATAGGCGGCTTCGCCTTGGTCACCAGCTTCATCGAGGGCCGCGACCGCATCCTCCGCGAGAGGCTCATTGTCGCCGATCCAAATCACCGCACAGGTGTCGAGAAGCAGGTGCTGGTTCATAGGCTGTCTACCCATTCCGGGTCGACTGGCGCCGTTAAGTCGGTGCCCGGCGCAATTGTCGTGAGTCCCCTCATCGACCCGAACGCTGGATGACGCCTTGGCTTTAGCCCAGTCGGCCCCTGGGGCTGTTCGTTCGCGCTCCCTGTGCCTCCGCGCGGCTTCACCCTTCGGAACACGAGCTTGCGCCCTTCGATGTCGACTTGCTCTGACTTGTAGCCCGCAGCGAGCCAAGCCTTAGTCATCACATTGTTTGAGGGATTGTTGCTCCACCACGCGCGTATCCGCTGCGACTTCTCCGGCAGGCCGAATCCCAGCAGCTTCTCAATCTCAGCAAACGTCACGCGCACCTCGTTGAACTGACTGTCCGCGAGGAAGTGGCGCAATGGATCGTACTTGCTCATAGCATGCTCCTTACTCGAGGATCGGCACACTTAGAACTACACACTGTGTGTGTCAACAGGTGTCTCTAGTACCTTTCGAACCCCCGCTTCAGCTCCCAGTCAGTGACGCGACGGTCGTATTCGAGCTGCTCCCACCTCGCCGTGTGGACGTAGTGGTCTACGACCTCGTCCCCGAGCGCAGTGCGCAGCATCTTCGACTTCTCCATAAGCGCCATGGCCTCGCGCAGCGTTTTGGGCACCTGGCGCAGGTTCTCGCCGTGGTAAGCGTCTCCCGCGAAGGGCGCCTCCAGCTCGAGCGCCTCGTCGATGCCGGCGAGCCCGGCCGCCAGCAGCGCGGCGAAGGCGAGATGCGCGTTAAGGTCGGCGCCGCCGATGCGGCACTCCGTACGGATCGCCTTCGTGCCCTCGCCGCAAAGGCGGAAGCCTGCGGTACGGTTGTCGCGGCTCCAGACCGCCTTGGTGGGCGCGAAGGTTCCTGCCTGGAAACGCTTGTAGGAGTTGATGTAGGGCGCCAGGAACCAGGTGATCTCGCCGGCATATTTCAGCTG
>CAZMJQ010000442.1:0-2599 GCA_964566475.1 uncultured Propylenella sp.
GGCCTGTCGGTCATCGTCTTCCTCATCATCGCCCTGATACCCGGCGATCCGGCGACCGCCATCCTCGGCTCGTTCGCGACGCCGGAGAACGTCGAGCGGCTGAACCGGCAGCTCGGCCTGGATAAGACGCTCTTCGAGCAGTACTTCATCTGGATCGCCAACGTGCTCCAGGGCGATTTCGGCCGCTCCTACACGCTCAACCGGCCGGTGCTCGACGAGGTGCTGGAGCGCTTCGGCGCGACGCTCATACTCGCCGGCGCTTCGCTGATACTCTGCTCCATCTTCGGCCTGCTGGCCGGCATCGTCTCGGCGGTGCGCCAGTTCGGCTGGGCCGACCGGACGATCACCATCCTCGTCCTCATCGGCATCTCGGTGCCGTCCTTCTGGCTCGGTCTGATCCTCATCCTGATCTTCGCCGTCGAGCTGCGGCTCCTGCCGGCGAGCGGCATGGTGGCGATCTACGGCGGCGGAGGGCCGCTCGACATCCTCTACCATCTCATCCTGCCGGCCACGACGCTGGCGGTGGTCGCCACCGGCGTCATCGCGCGGCTGACGCGCGCCAGCATGCTGGAGGTGCTCAGGCAGGACTACGTGCGCACCGCGCGCGCCAAGGGGCTGACCGAGCGGCGCGTGATCTACCGCCACGCCTTCAAGGCCGCGCTCGTCTCCGTCATCCCGGTGATCGGCATACAGGCCGGCTTCGTGCTCGGAGGCGCCGTCTACATCGAGACCGTCTTCCAGTGGCCGGGCATCGGCCAGATGCTGGTGAAGGCGATCTCCACGCGCGATATCCTGCTGGTACAGGGGGGCGTGCTCGTCGTCGCGGCGAGCTACGTGCTGTTCAACCTTGCGGCGGACGTCGTGCAGGCCGTCCTCGATCCGAGGCTGCAGCCATGACGGCCGCCGCCGCCCCCGCCCCGGCGGTCGCCTCGCGCCCGACCTCCTGGCGGCTCCTCGTCAACAACCGTCTCGCCGCATTGGGGCTGACGCTCCTCGCCCTGATCTGCGCCGTGGCGCTGCTCGCGCCGGTTCTGCCGCTCGCGGACCCTAACGTCACGGCACCGGCCGACCGCCTCCTGCGGCCGCTGCAGGGCGGCCATCTGCTCGGCACCGACCATCTCGGGCGCGACGTGCTCTCGCGGCTGATCTGGGGGACGCGCGTCTCCATCGCCGTCGGCATATCGGCCTCGCTCATCGCCGCCTTCTTCGGCTCGCTGATCGGCCTCGTCGCGGGCTATGCCGGCGGGCGCACCGACCATCTCATGATGCGCGGCATCGATATGGTGATGGCGTTCCCCTACATCCTGCTGGCGCTCGCCATCGTCGCGGCCCTCGGCCCGGGGCTCCTCAACGCGCTCTACGCCATCGCCGTCGTCAACATTCCCTTCTTCGCGCGCAACATCCGCGGCATCACGCTCGGGCTTTCGCGGCGCGAGTTCGTGGACGCGGCGCGGCTGTCGGGCAAGGGGCCGGTGCGCATCGTGGCGACGGAGATCCTGCCGAATGTGCTGCCGACCATCGTCATCACGCTCTCCACCACGGTCGGCTGGATGATCCTGGAGACCGCCGGCCTGTCGTTCCTCGGCCTCGGGGCGCAGCCGCCGCGGGCGGACCTCGGCTCCATGCTCGGCGAGGGCCGCAGCCTTCTGTTCAACGCGCCGCACGTCTCCATCATTCCCGGCCTGATGATCTTCGCGCTGGTGATGAGCATCAACCTGCTCGGCGACGGCATCCGCGACGTGCTCGACCCGCGCTTGCGGTCGGGCGCGCTGGCGCGGCCCTCGGCCCGCACCGACGTGCAGCGGCGGAACGTGCCGCCGGCGGAGACGCCGCAGGAGGGACGCGTTCTCGACGTGCGCGACCTGGAGACGGAGTTCCGCATCGGCGACGAGGTCTACCGC
This sequence comes from uncultured Propylenella sp., assembly GCA_964566475.1. GTDB lineage: Bacteria > Pseudomonadota > Alphaproteobacteria > Rhizobiales > Afifellaceae > DASWJZ01. The sequence goes on from CAZMJQ010000442.1 coordinate 1,902, forward strand.
GCCGTCGGCGGCGTGAGCCTCGACCTCGCCAAGGAGGAGTGCCTCGGCATCATCGGCGAGTCCGGATCGGGCAAGTCCGTGACCGCGATGAGCCTGCTCGGTCTCGTCCCGACGCCGCCGGGAGCCGTCGTCGGCGGGCGCGTGACGATGGGCAAGCGCGACCTCCTCGAGGTGTCGGACGCGGAGCTGCGTGCGCTGCGCGGCGGCCCGGTGTCGATGATCTTCCAGGACCCGCTCTCGACGCTGCACCCGCTCTTCACCGTCGGCGACCAGATCGCCGAAGCCGTGCGGGCGCATCAGCCCGTCTCCTACGCCGACGCGATGAAGCGCGCGGTGTCGCTGCTGGAGCTCGTGCGCATCCCCAACCCGGCGGAACGCGCCAGGAGCTATCCGCACGAGCTGTCCGGCGGCATGCGCCAGCGCGTGTGCATCGCCATGGCGCTGGCGAATCACGCGGAGATCCTGATCGCCGACGAGCCGACCACGGCGCTCGACGTGACCGTGCAGGCGCAGGTGCTGAAGCTGCTGGACCAGCTCCGGAAGGAGAGCCACGCCGCCGTGCTCTTCATCACGCACGATTTCGGCGTCGTCTCCGAGGTCTGCGACCGCGTCGCGGTGATGTATGCGGGGCGCATCGTGGAGCTCGGCAGCACCGCGGACGTGCTCGCCGCGCCGGCGCATCCCTACACGCGCAAGCT
>CAZMJQ010000443.1:0-5498 GCA_964566475.1 uncultured Propylenella sp.
ATGCTGAAGAACGCCCGGACCTACGAGATCATGCGGCCTGAGGACGTCGGTGTGAAGGAGACCTCGCTCGTCATGGGCAAGCATTCCGGCCGCCACGCCTTCCGCGAGAAGCTGGCGGCGCTCGGCTTCGAGCTCGGCGACAATGCCTTCGAGGACGCCTTCCGCCGCTTCAAGGACCTCGCCGACAAGAAGAAGCTGGTCTTCGACGAGGACATCGAGGCGCTGGTGGAAGACGAGGTGGCGGCCGCCGGCGAGCTGACCAAGCTCGTTGCGCTCACCGTCATCGCCGGCACCGGCGGGCCGCAGCGCGCCACCATCACGCTCGATCTCGGCGGCCGCCACGAGACGCGCGAGGCGACCGGCGACGGCCCGGTCGACGCCACCTTCAACGCCATCAAGATGATCATCGAGCACAACGCCACGCTCACGCTCTACCAGGTGAGCGCCGTGACGGAAGGGACTGACGCGCAGGCGGAGGTCTCCGTGCGGCTGGAGGAGGGCGACAAGATCGTCACCGGCCGCGGCGCCGACACCGACACGATGGTCGCCTCCGCGCGCGCCTACGTCTCGGCGCTCAACAAGCTGTCGCTGAAGCGCGACCGCATCCACGCCCAGGCGGCGCAGTCCGCCTGATCCGGCTTGCCGGTCTCAACCGACTCCGCGGCCCGGTGCAATCGCCGGGCCGTTTCCTTTCACCGCTTTGCGGTAATCGGATCACTAATTCACGAACTGCGGCATCATCAGGCGCGGCAGCCAGAGCGATATCGACGGGAAGAATATGACCAGCGCAAGTATGCCCAGCATCGGCGCCAGGATCGTCGCCGTATCGCGCAGGGCCTCCCTGACCGATATCCGGCCGATGGAGCAGGCGATGAGCAGGCACAACCCGTAGGGCGGCGTCACCAACCCGAAGGCGAGGCTTATGACGCCGATGATGGCAAAATGGATCGGATGCATGCCGACTGATTGCGTCACCGGCCACAGCACGGTGCCGAGGATGATGATGGCCGGGATGGCGTCGATGAAGCAGCCCATGATGAGGAACGATACCGCCACCGCGATCCCCATCTCCGTCACGCCGAGGTCCATTGCCTGCACATAGTCGACCAACGCCGCGGGAACACGGAAATAGGCGAGGATGAAGCCGAAGGCGCTTGCCGTGCCGATGCAGAAGAGAGCGATGGCGGCGAAGCGGCCCGTATCGTAGAGCACGAGCGCGAGCTTCGTCAGGCCGACGCTGCGATAAACCAGGAATCCCAGCAGCATCGCATAGACGGCGGCCACCACGGACGCCTCGGTCGGCGTGAAATAGCCGCCGACAATGCCGCCGACGATGATCACCGGTGTCAGCAGAGCGAGTATCGATCCGGCGAACGCCAGCACCAGCTCGCGGAGCGTGGCGCGGTCGTGCAGGCCCATGCCGTGGCGGCGTGCGTAGACGTAGACCGTCACCATCTGCGCCAGCGCGATGAGGACGCCGGGAATGACACCGGCAAGGAAGAGCCCGCCGATCGAAACCGACATCAACCCTCCCCATACGACCATCAGGATGGATGGGGGGATGATGACCCCCATCACCGCGGAGCATGCCGTCACCGCCACAGCGAAGGAGGGTGTGAAGCCCTCCTTCTTCATCTGCGGTATGAGCAGCGAGCCGATGCCCGCTGCGTCGGCGGTCGAGCTGCCGGAAATGCCGGCAAAGAACATGGAGACGACGACGTTCACATGGCCGAGGCCGCCGGGCAGGTGGCCGACCAGCGCCCGCGCGAGCCGGATCAGGCGGTCGGTGATGCCCGCGGCGTTCATGAGGTTCGCGGCCAGCAGGAAGAACGGCACCGCCAGCAGCACGAAGGCATTGTAGGACTTGAACATCGTCTGGAGCAGGAGAATCGGGCTCAGCCGCGGCTCCAGAAAGAAAACCGGGAGACAGGCAAGCGCCAGCGCGAAGGCGACCGGCACACGCAAGAGGATGAAGAGCAGGAAAGGTCCGAAGAGCAGGACCGAGACCTCGAGCGGCGTCACGACGCGCTGTCCCTGAGCAGTCTGACATCCAATGCAATTCGCTCGATGAGGAAGACGGCGAAGAGGATTCCGGCAAGCGGCCACGCGCCGTAGATCCAGTTCATCGGCAGCTCGGCGATCTCGGAGGTCTGGTTCCAGCCGAAGAGCATCAGCTGCCAGCCGTACCACAGGAATGTTCCGGCGACGACGGCAAGCATCGCCGAGACGAAGATGCGCTTCAGCGCTTCGACCTTCTCGTTGGCGCTGCGGGGCAGCACGTCGACATCGAAATGCGTACCGTCACGCACGGCGCAGATCGCGCCGACCATGATCATCCAGATGAAGCAGAAGCGCGCGATCTCCTCCGTCCAGAGATAGCGGGGGATGAGCCCCGTGTAGCGCGACAGCACCTGCATGGACACCGGGATCAGCAGCCCGGTGACGAGCAGGCCAAGCACGACCTTGAGGAGGAAGTGGATCGAATCGAGGGTGCGGCTCATGCGCTGAGGACCGTGTCGCCGCCGCCAGGCGGCCATGCGGTTTGAAGGGCTTGCAAGAAGAGGGCCGATGGCCCCGGACCCACGCCGGCGCCACCGACCCTGGCAGCTAAATCTGTCCGCCCTTTATTGGATCGCCTGTATCGCCTTCAGTACCTCGCCGGCGTCAAGCTCTCCAGCATAGGCCTCCAGAACCGGCGTGGCGGCGGTCAGCATTGCTTCGCGATCAGTGAATTCGTGCGTCTCGATCCAGCCCTTGTCCACCATGGCCTGCACCTTGGCGGCGTCCTCGCCGTTCTCGATGTCGCGGCCGTGCTTGCCGGCCTCGGCGCCGGCGCTGACGATGCACTCCTGCAGGGCCGCCGGCAGGCGCTGGTAGGTCTTGTTGGAGATGAGCAGCGGGCGGATGGTGATCGCGTGCTTGGTCAGATTCACATGTGGTCCGACTTCGTAGAACTTCATCTGCTCGATGCCCGCGGCCTCGTTCTCGGCCGCGTGGATGACGCCCGTCTGGATGGCGTTGTAGACCTCGTCATAGGCGATGACGGTGGGTGCCGCGCCGAGCGCGTCGAACACGCGCGACCAGATCGGGGCGCCCTGCATGCGAATGGGCAGGCCACGCAGCTCCTCCATGTTGCGCACCGGCTTGTCGGCGAAGACGTTGCGCGTGCCGCCGCCGGCATAGCCGAGAAGCAGGATATCCGCCTTTTCAAGGATGTCATCGGCCACCGGCCTAAGCGCGTCCGCCTCCAGCACCTTGCGCCAATGGTCCTCGTCGCGAAACAGGAAGGGCATGTCCATGAGCGGGGCCATCTTGGAGAAGGTCGACATGTGCGCCGGCGACGCCACGGCATAGTCGACCGAGAGGCCCTGGTTCATGTAGGCGACGTAGTCTTTCTCCAGTCCAAGCTCCGAGTTGAGGTGCATCTCGAACTCGATCGGCTCGTCGGTGTAGCAGGCTGTGACCAGTTCCTCGAACTTGCGCATTGTCTTGGTGAAGGCGTGATTCTCGTCGAACTGGCTCGCCCCTACGAGCTTGATCTGCGCGGCTGCGGGAGGTGCGGCTGCGAGAAGCAGAAGCCCGGCGGCGCCGGTCAGACAACTAAGCGCTTTCAAAGTCCTGGTGGATGATCGTGCCATTTATCGTTCCTCCCATGCCGACGTCCTGCCGACGCCGGTCGGTGTTTTGGCTTGGCGGTGCACACCGTGCGGCGCAAGCTTTGCGCAGCAACTATAGCTGGCGCGGAATGGCAATCAAAGCCTGGTCGGAAAATCTGGCCACGGCCCGCCGTTCGCCACCCCGAATCAGTCTGACGGCTCGCATGTCGCGCCGGCGACCTTTATGCACTGCACCTCTGCGGGGCAGCGCCAGTCCTCTCCGGCCATCGCGATCCCGATGCAGACCTGATCCTCTCCGGGCGGGGGGCGGACCGCGACCTGGCCGTGATCCGTTGCCAGCTCTTCGCCGTAGGGAAGCCGTGTCCGTATCCGCACCGGGGATCCCGCGACGTCGGCTCCCGTGATCTCGATCGCCGTAGCCTCCTTGCCGAACGGGTTCTGGTTGATGGGCGAAAGCCCGACCGCATAGCGGCGGACCCTGCCCTCGCATGCGATTTCCTCGACCCTCGGGGGCGAGGCTTGCGAAACGCAAGCCGGGGTGAGCGGATGGGGGCGAAAAGGGGTGGTCCCGGCGCCCGGCGTGGCAAGGCTGAATGGTATCTGGGCGTGCAGGTTGCGCGGCGTCAGCCGGAGGCCGCTCCAGTGCGCGGCCGTTCTGTTAATCGAAGCGTTCGGCTTGTCGTACTCCGGCGAGCCCGGATGGACGATGAAGTCCTCCGTCCTCGGAATGTGCGTGATCGTCGTGAACGCGTAGATCGCGACAGGCCCGCCGGCTATCTGTTCGCCATCCACAAGATCGAGCACCTCCACGGTGTCGGGGTCCGGGAACGGCTGTGCAGCCTCCTCCGATGCGCGGCTGCGGACGATGGCCAGGTCGAAGGGCGGGCGGGAATGGTCGTCTTTCGCCCAGAGGCGGTGACGCGGCGCGCCGTCGGAGATCAGGGAAAGCGCATAGGCCGGCCGCCGGGCAAGGCTCTCGTGACCGGGCTCGCCCGCCGCATCGGAGCCGGTCGGGTCGTAGATCAGGAGATGCGTCGGCTCCCTCGTGTCGTAGGCGAGCGTCGCTTCGCCTGCAATCGGCTGGGCTGCGACCATCTCCGTCGCGGAATGGTCGTGCTCGGCGCGCTGGTCGTAGCGGACCATCGCCACGGAGGCATCGGCTCCGTCGCCGACGGTCGGCTGCACACGCCACAGGGTCGTGTGGGCGTGCGGTGTGTTGCCCGACTGCATGCGCCCCGGCGGGCCGCTCGCCGTGTTCCAGCCCGATGGCCCGAGCAGCGCGGTCACCTGGCCGTCGTCGCGGAAGTGGTACGATATGATGTTGTTGTAGTTGTGGGCGTCCGAGATGCCCCAGATCACCAGCTCCCGGCCGCGCCGCATCATCCGCGGGCGTGGCGGAACGTAGCCGTCGTATCCGTTGAAGTTGGCGGTGGCGATGCCGGTCTCGCGAATCTCCTTCACGAAGATGGACCGTAGCGAGCCGACCGCCTCCCGGTCGTGCTCCGCCGCGCTTTCCCCGCGCGAATAGATGTCGGGACCTGCCTCTCCACAGGGCGCAAGCGCCGCTTCCCTCGCCGTCAGCGACATGAGAGGCTGCTCGTCGAAGAGGTCGTGGATCACGTCCTTCGACTCGGCGTAGGGAACGATGATCTGCTGCGGCCACAACGCGTCGAGAGCCTTCACGCGCTTACCCTCGCTCGTCGTGTAGATTGCCTCCTTGATGGCGATGATCTGCGTTCCGCTGGCAGGGTCGACAGTGTGCTGGACAACCTGGACCGACCACGCCGAAACGGAGTTGACGTGCTGCAGGTCGAAGGACGGAAACTCCTGGTAGACCCACTCCCGATAGTGCTCGGGGTTTCCGTCCTGTGTCACCGCCGC
>CAZMJQ010000444.1:0-9285 GCA_964566475.1 uncultured Propylenella sp.
CCACCGCCTGAGACTCTCCACGCTCATCCGGCTGCGCTGGCTCGCCATCGGCGGGCAGAGCGGCGCAATTCTGGTGGTCGGCCTCTGGTTCGAGTTTCCGCTCCCCTTCGGCGCCTGCTTCGCGCTGATCGCGCTCTCCGCGTGGCTCAATCTCGGGCTGCGGATCGCCTTCCCAGCATCCTACCGGCTCGATCCGAACTGGGCGACGCTGCTTCTCGCCTACGACCTGCTGCAGCTTGCCGGGCTGCTCTACCTGACGGGCGGGCTGGAGAACCCCTTCGCAATCCTGCTCCTCGGCCCGGTCATGGTCTCCGCCACCACGCTGCAGCCGGACAAGACGTTCCTTCTCGGCGCAATGACGCTCGCCGCGGCGACCGTGCTCGTCTTCATCCACGAGCCGCTGCCGTGGTTCCCGGAGCAGGAGTTCGACGCCCCGCTCCACTACGTCGGCGGCGTGTGGGTGGCGCTCGTCTGCGCGCTCGCCTTCATGGGACTTTACGCCTTCCGTGTCGCCGAGGAGGCGCGGCAGCTCGCCGACGCGCTGGCGGCGACGGAGCTGGTGCTGCAGCGCGAGCAGCACCTTTCGGCCCTCGACGGGCTGGCCGCCGCGGCGGCGCACGAGCTCGGCACGCCGCTCGCAACCATCGCGCTGGTCGCGAAGGAGCTGGAGAGCGAGCTGCCGCAGGACGATCCGCGCGCCGAGGACATCCGGCTGATCCGCACGCAGTCGCAGCGCTGCCGCGATATCCTCTCCAAAATCGCCTCGCTCTCCACCTCGCCGGAAGAGCATCTCGGCGCCATGCCGCTGTCGCATGTGCTGGAGGAGGTGGTCGCGCCGCACCGCGAGTTCGGGGTCGCCATCGCAGTGGAGTTCGAGGGCGAAAGTTCGGAGCCCACGGCCGCGCGCAACCCTGGGCTCACCTACGGCCTCGGCAACCTCGTCGACAACGCCGTGGACTTCGCGCTGACCGAAGTCCGCATCAAGGCGGCGTGGACGGACACCACGGTCACCGTCACCATCGCCGACGACGGCCCGGGCTACGCCCCGGACGTGCTCGACCGGCTGGGCGAGCCCTACGTCACGACGCGGCGCGGCGGAGCATCGACGGCGATCGAGGCGGGCGGGCTCGGACTGGGGATATTCATCGCCAAGACACTGCTGGAGCGGTCCGGCGCCCGGCTGCGGCTGGAGAACCGCAAGCCGCCGGGAAGAGGCGCCGTCGTCACCGTGGAATGGCCGCGCACCGAGTTCGAGGCGCCCGGACCTGAGACGTTAGCCAAACCGGCAGGCGAGCCCGTGCAAACCTTGATCGGCGAGGCATAATGCCTACTTTCTGAACACGTGATAGGATTCTCAGACAGACAATGCTCGATTCCGGTCAGACCATGACGGACAAGGCGACACGCGCGGAGCCGGTCGAGGGGCAGACGCTCCTCATCGTCGATGACGACAAGGCCTTCCTCCAGCGTCTGGCGCGCGCCATGGAGAAACGCGGCTTCGTTACGGAAACCGCGGAATCCGTCGCCGAGGCGCGCGCCAAGGTGGACGCCAGCAACCCGTCCTTCGCGGTGGTGGACATGCGTCTCGAGGATGGCAACGGACTCGACGTCATCGAGATCGTACGCAGCCGCCGCCCCGACGCGCGCGCCATCGTCCTCACAGGCTACGGCAACATCGCCACTGCCGTCACGGCGGTGAAGCTCGGCGCCATCGACTATCTGTCGAAGCCCGCCGATGCCGACGAGATATTCGCCGCGCTCATGCAGAAGAAGGACGAGCGGGCGGAGCCGCCGGAGAACCCGATGTCGGCCGACCGGGTGCGCTGGGAGCATATCCAGCGCGTCTACGAGCTGTGCGACCGCAACGTCTCGGAGACCGCTCGCCGGCTCAACATGCATCGCCGCACGCTGCAGCGGATACTCGCCAAGCGCGCCCCGCGCTGACTCTCAGATGACCGAGCAGTCCGGCCGGGCAGAGCTTGTCATCCGGGCGCTGGAGATTGGCGATGCCGCCGATCTGGCGCGCCTGCAGGCCATGCCGGGCTTCCGCTTCGGCACGCTTCGCCCGCCCTACCCATCGACGGAAGCAGCGCGAAAATTCCTCGAGCGCGGCGGTCCGGACGACATCCAGCTCGGTGCGTATCTCGGGACGCGACTCGTCGGGAGCGCCGGCCTCCACCGCCTCGCCGGCCGGCGCCGCCACGTGGCGGAGATCGGGATGGGCGTGGCCGACGACATGAACGGGCAAGGCGTCGGGACGGCCCTGCTCGGCGCTCTGCTCGAAGCGGCCGACAAATGGCTGGACATCCGCCGGATCGAATTGACGGTCTTCACCGACAACGACCGCGCGATCCGCCTTTACGAGCGGCATGGCTTCGAGCGCGAGGGGATATTCCGCGCCTTTGCGTTCCGCGACGGCGCCTATGCCGATGCCATCGCGATGGCGCGGCTGCGGAGCGTTTGATTGGCCGAGGCCGAATGCGGCCCGGCCCTAAACTTCTATCCCCGCCTTGCGCAGGCCCTCTATGTTGCGGTCGAACCAGACCGGGTCCGCATAAGGGAGCAGCCGGCGCAGATGCTCGATCGAGAAGTCCGGGTTTATCGTCAGCAGGTCCCGCCACATCGCGCGCGCCTCCTCGTCGCGCCCCGTGCGTCCATAGAGGCAGGCGAGATAGAAGCGCGTCATGTCGGAGTGCGGGGAGAGCGACAGGCGCTTCTTGAACGCGGTCTCCGCCTCGTCGAAACGCTCAAGCGAAAGCAGGGAGCGGCCGAGGAAGTGCAGCGCCATGTCCCACTGCGGATCGAGTCTCGCAGCGCGCGTGTAGAGCGGCACCGCCTCCGCCGAACGGCCCTGGAACTCGCGCACGTTGCCCAGTCCCGTATAGCCGTCGGCGGAATTGGGATCGAGCTCGATGGCGCGCTCCGCGTGCCGCTCCGCTTCGTCGAGGCGTCTCTGCCACGAGAGGCAGATCGACATCGCCAGGTGGCCCTGCGGCTCGGCCTCGTCGGTCTCGACGGCCTTCTGCGCCAGCGTCATGGCGCGGTGGAGGCTGTCCGGGCCCGCATCGTTCCACAGGTTCACGTATTCGGCGAAGGTGATGATCGCGAGCCGCGCATAGGCGATCGCCACGCCCGAGCCGAGCTCGATCACCCGCTCCAGCATCCCGCGCGCGACGAGCGACGCCTCGGGACGAAGCTGCAGCATGATCTGGCGCGCCCGGACGATGAGATCGTACGCCTCAGGGCTGATCTTGGCGCGCTCCTCCCGCTGCGCCTCCTCGCTGGGTGTAAGCTTGACCTTCAGCGCGTCGACGATGGTGCGCGTCACCTCGTCCTGCACCGCGAAGATGTCCTCCATGTCGCGATCGTAGCGCTCCGCCCACAGATGCCCGCCGGTCTGGCCGTCGATCATCTGGGCATTGATGCGCACGCGGCTCGCGGCCCGGCGCACGCTTCCTTCCAGCACGTAGCGGACGCCGAGCTCGCGGCTCACCTGCCGCACGTCGGGCGACTTGCCTTTGTAGGCGAAGGAGGAGTTGCGCGCGATGACGAAGAGCCCGGAGACCTTCGAGAGGTCCGTGATGATGTCCTCGGTGATGCCGTCGGCGAAATAGCCCTGCTCCGGGTCGCCCGACATGTTGTCGAAAGGCAGCACCGCGATCGACGGCCGTCTGGGGAGCTCCGGCTCGTCCGGCGCGAGCGTCGGCGGCGCGCCGTTCGGGCTCCACCCCCACACATGCAGAGGCTGCTCGATGTTCTTCACCTCGTGCATGCCGCGATCGACGAAGGTGGCCTCGACGCGGCCGCGCACGTGCTGGATCACGGCATCGGAGATCGCCACCCCGCCCGGCTCGGCGAGGCCTTCGATGCGCGCCGCGAGGTTCACGCCGTCGCCGAAAATATCCTCGCCTTCGATGATGACGTCGCCGACATGGACGCCGATGCGGTACTGGAGGCGCTCGCCCTCCTCCTCGCCGTTCCCGCCGATCGCCGTCTGGATGGCCACGCCGCACAGCACCGCATCCACCGCAGATGGAAACTCGATGAGCAGCCCGTCGCCGGTCGTCTTGACGATCCGTCCGCCGTGCTCGGCGATCACCGGGTCGACGATATCGGAGCGCACGGCCTTGACCCGCGCCAGGGTGGCGCTCTCGCTGCGCCCCATCAGCCGCGAATACCCTACGACATCAGCGGACATGATCGCCGCCAGCCGGCGCTGCTCCCGCTGCTGCACCCTCGCTCCTTCCTGCCCTGCCCGAGCGGAAGCTATGTCCGCGCCGGGGCAACTTCAATGAGCCACGAGCAACCTGCCCGCCTGTTCCTGACACGTCATTGTCAGCAGCTACTCCGGTCCGCGCGTGCAGGCCGGATCCTCCAGGTCGTGCAGCCGGTGCGCGCCGGCGCGCGCGATGCGGATGAGCATCTCCTTGCGCGTGGCGGCCGGCATCTTCTCGCAGACCGATTCGCGCAGGATGTCCGCCCCGTAGGGATCGGCGACGATCAGTCCCGCGTCGAGGGGGAAGATGTCCGCCGGCACGTGCGGCCCGGTCGCGAAATAAAAATGGTCGGAGTGGAGGAGGTAGTCGCGCCACTTGGCGTCGGCGCGGAAATCCTCCACCGAGGACTTGATCTCCACGATGGTGATCGCGCCGTCGGGTCCCAGCGCCACGAGGTCGGCGCGGCGCCCCGAGCGCAGCGTCACCTCGGGGATGAGTGCCAGCCCCTCGACCCTGAGCCGCCGGCACACGCCGCGGCGGATGGCGAGCGCCCGCTCCGACTGCCGCCCGTCCGGCGGCATCTCAGGCGGCCTCGAGACGGCGAGGCTTGTGAGGATGCGGATGCTCACGTGACTTTGCGCTTTCCCGACGCTCCGTTCCCGCCATAATGACCTATCCGGCCATGGAAACAAAGCCGGAACGAAAACTTTCCCCGTTTGCGGAGTGTTAACCGTGCCGCGTCACATTCCGGCAACCATGTTCCAGCGGAGCCCCACGATGAATCATAGTAGTATCGGCAAGGCGGCTCTTGCCGCGGTTCTCGGCCTGACCCTGCTGGCCACGGGCGCCTGCACGCGCACGCAGAACTACATGGCGACGGGCGGAGCGCTGGGCGCCGGCGGCGGCGCGGTGGTCGCGGCGGCGACCGGAGGCACCGTGGTCGGCGGCGCCATCGTCGGCGGGGCCATCGGCACGGGCGCGGGCTACATCGCCTCGCGCTGACGTTCTGCGCTGAAGGGTGCGGTCGAAGGGCGCGCACCCGCAATCCATTCCCGGCCGGGGGTGGACCGATCGCGCTCCTCGGGCCATATGGCGGCTGAGCCTCAGCCCCGATCCGCCCAGAGCACCCGTTGACCCTCAAGCTTGAATCGCGCGCCGGCTGGCCGGACGAGCTGCGCTTCCTGATCGAGCAATATCCGCGCGAGGTGTGGCACGGCCACCAGAACCTCGGCGAGATGGCGCGCTTCTGGCTCGACCGGCACAACGGCTTCCGCCGGCTCGGCGCGGCGCTCCGGAAGGCGACTGCGGATTTCCGCGAAGGCGCGCTGGAGCCCGACCCGTTCCGGCGCTTCTTCGCGCCGCGGCTGCAGCTCCTCCTGCAGAGCCTGGAGGGGCACCACCAGATCGAGGACCACCACTACTTTCCGGTCTTCCGCGCGGCGGAGGCGCGGCTGCTGCGGGGCTTCGACGTGCTGGAGCAGGACCACGACGCGATCCACGAGACCATCATGCGCGTGGTCGGCAGCGCCAACGATCTCCTGCGCGCGATCGACGGCAGCGCCGACGCGCTGCGCAAGGCGAGCGACCGTTATGCCGACGACAGCGACCGGCTTGTGCAGTCGCTCCACCGCCACCTCGACGACGAGGAGGACCTCATCGTGCCGGTTATTCTCGACCAGGGCGAACGCAAGCTGTTCTGGGAATGAGCAAAGGGGAGGGTTCCATGACGACACGCCACGCATCCTGCAGCTGCGGGCAGCTCCGCGCCACGTGCGAGGGGGAGCCGGTGCGCATCTCCATCTGCCACTGCATCGCCTGCCAGCGCCGCACCGGCAGCGTCTTCGGCGCGCAGGCGCGTTTCCCTGCCGGGAGCGTCGCCACGGCGGGCCGGTCGACGACCTTTCAACGCGTGGCCGACAGCGGCAACACGATCACCTTCCACTTCTGCCCGGACTGCGGCGCGACCGTGTTCTGGGAGATCGATGCAATGCCGGACCTGGTAGCGGTCGCCGTGGGGGCGTTCGCCGATCCGTCGTTCCCCGAGCCGCGGTATTCGGTCTTCGAATCGACTCGGCACCGCTGGGCGATGGGCCCGGGCGAGCTGGAGATGGAGCACCTGGGCTAAGCCCCCACACCTCCTCTGCGCTCGCCAATCAGCTCTCTCATTGGCCACGCCACGCCGAATTTCCTTGACTTTCAAGGCATTCGCGCCCATCTCACCCGCAAGTGGAGCGCCGCAACCTCAGGCGCTCGGCAAAGGCTGCGTGAAAGTGTCCCCTCAAGTGGACCCGGCCTTCGCCTTCATCCGCTTCCCAACCGGACAGCCCAATCACGCGGGTCGTCTCATGACACCGCATCGGCGGCGCGCGATGGAGTGCGCCCTGCCGAACTCTTCGGCTACGCCGGAGACGAAGAACGAAAGTACCCGATTGACACACTTTTCCGATTTCGCCCTTGGCGAATCCATCCTTCGCGCCGTGGCCAAGGAAGGCCACAGTATCCCCACCCCGATCCAGGCCCAGGCCATCCCGCCGATCCTTGCCGGCCGCGACCTTTGCGGCATTGCGCAGACCGGAACTGGCAAGACCGCGGCCTTTGCCTTGCCGACGCTTCAGCGGCTGGCGAGCGCCAAGAACAAGCGGCTGCCGCTCAGCCCGCGCGTTCTGGTGCTGACGCCGACGCGCGAGCTGGCGAGCCAGGTCGCGCAGAGCTTCCGCACCTATGGCGCCGGCCTTCAGCTCACCACCGCGGTGATCTTCGGGGGCGTCTCGCAGCGCCAGCAGGTCGATACGCTGAGGCGCGGCATCGACATCCTCGTCGCCACGCCGGGACGGCTTCTCGACCTCGTGGAGCAGAAGGCGCTGATGCTTGGCCGCGTCGAAGTGCTCGTCGTCGACGAGGCCGACCAGATGCTCGACCTCGGCTTCATCGTGCCGCTGAGGAGGATCGTTAAGCTCGTGCCGGAGCGGCGGCAGACGCTGTTCTTCTCCGCCACCATGCCGAAGACCATTTCGGACTTGGCCGACTCCCTCCTCACCGATCCGGTGCAGGTGGCGGTCGCACCGGTCGCCACGACGGTCGAGAGCGTGGAGCAGAGCGTGATCTTCGTTTCGGGCGCGGCGAAGCCGGCAGCGCTAGAGCGCGTCCTCGCCGACCCCGCCATGCAGCGCGTGCTGGTCTTCACGCGCACCAAGCACGGCGCCGACAAGGTCGTCCGCAATCTCGCGAACGGCGGCGTCGAGGCCGCGGCGATTCATGGCAACAAGAGCCAGCCGCAGCGCGAGCGGGCGCTCGCCGCGTTCAAGAACGGACGCACGCGCGTGCTCATCGCCACCGACATCGCGGCGCGCGGCATTCACGTCGAAGGCGTGACGCACGTCATCAACTACGACCTTCCGAACGTTCCGGAGAGCTACGTGCACCGCATCGGACGGACGGCACGCGCCGGGGCCGCGGGCATTGCGATCTCGTTCTGCAACGGCGAGGAGCGGGCCTATCTCAAGGACATCGAGAAGCTGATGCGGATGGCCGTTCCGGTCGCGGGCACGCCCGCCGGACTGGAGGCGGAGGAAGCCGCACCGCGCGAGCGCAAGCCCGGCCGGGGCCGGAACCGGACACGCCCCGAGCAGCAGGCGACGCGCGCCAAGCCCGGCAGAGCGGAGCGGAGCGGTGGCAAGCCCGGCGGCGCCGAACGGGGGCGTGGCAAACCCGGCGGCGCGGAGCGGGGTCGCGGCAAGGGACGCACAGAAAAGACGGGCAAGCAGAACCCGGGGCTCGATCACGCCACCGGGCTGCCGGCGTTCCTCCTGCGCCGCCAGGAGCGGCGTGGAGATCGGGAAGAGCTGGCGCAAGCCTGAGACTTCGGCCACAGCGAAGCGCACCGCCGCATGCCTTGACCCCGCCACCTTGATCCGCAGATTGGCGGCAACCGGAAAGGGAGCCGCATGATGGCGATTCGGCGGAAGGCGGCCGCGCTCACGGTCGCGGCATTCATGGCGGCGGGCGCGCTGGCGACGCCCGCGCTGGCGCAGCAATGCGGCGGGGCCGACGGCTTCGGCGCATGGCTGCAGGAGTTCAAGCAGGAGGCGGCGGCGCAAGGAGTCTCTGCCGGCACGCTGTCGGCGCTGGACGACGTGCGCTTCGACCAGAGGGTCATCGACGCCGACCGGCGCCAGGGCGTGTTCTCGCAGAGCTTCCTGGAGTTCGCCGGCCGTATGGTCGCCGACTACAGGATGAGCCAGGGCCGCGCGCGGCTCAACGAATACGCTTCCACGTTCCAGCGCATCGAGCAGCAGTACGGCGTGCCGGGGCCGGTGATCGCCTCATTCTGGGGTCTGGAGACGGACTTCGGCGCCAATCTCGGCGATTTTGCAACGCTGCAGTCGCTGGCGACGCTGGCGCGCGACTGCCGCCGGCCGGAGCGCTTCCGCCCTGAGCTGATGGCGGCGCTGAAGCTGCTCGACCGTGGCGACCTTGCGCTGTCCGACATGAAGGGCGCCTGGGCCGGCGAGATCGGCCAGATGCAGTTCATACCGACCGAATACCTCGCCACCGCCGTCGACTATGACGGCGACGGCAAACGCAACCTGGTGCGCAGTGTCCCCGACGTGCTCGCTTCCTCGGCGGCGCTGCTGCAAAAACACGGCTGGCAGGCCGGCCAGCCCTGGTTGGAGGAGGTGCGCGTGCCGGCCGACATGCCGTGGCCGGAGGCGGACCTCGCGATCAAGCACCCGCGCTCCGCCTGGGCTTCGTGGGGCGTCACGAAGCGCGACGGCAGCCCCCTTCCCTCCGACGCGATGCGCGCGTCGCTGCTCCTGCCGATGGGCCGGCTCGGCCCGGCCTTCCTCGCCTATCCGAACTTCGGCGTCTACACGCTGTGGAACGAGTCGCTCGTCTATGCCACGACCGCCGCCTATTTCGCCACGCGCCTCGCCGGCGCTCCGCCGGTCCAGCGCGGCAACGCGCAGGCGCTGAGCCGCGAGCAGATCATCGAGACGCAGCAGCGCCTGCAGCAACTCGGTTACAATGTCGGCGGGGCGGACGGGATCATCGGCGCCAACACGCGCGC
>CAZMJQ010000445.1:0-5282 GCA_964566475.1 uncultured Propylenella sp.
ACGCCGATCTCCCGCAGCACCAGGATGCCCACCAGGTCGACGACGTAGTCGTCCGCGCCGAACCTGCGGAAGTGAAAGATGCCCTGCTGCGCGATGATGCCGCCGATCAGGAACGTGATGAGCAGGACGATGCCGACCGCCTGCCAGCCCACGCGATCCAGATGATGCACCGCCGAGGCAAGGCGGAACGTGCGGGGGCGCAGGGCCGTCCGTCCGAGCGCCGAGCCGACCGCGCCGAGCATCGCCAGGAAGGCCGCCGCCTCGGTGTGAACTCTGTCAAGGCTGCGGTCCGCGGCCTCGAGGAGCCGCGTCATTCCGCTTCTGCCTTCGACGGCCGCCGGCGCCCGGTTGACGTGATGCACCTCCTCGATGAGGCCGCGATAGCGCTCCGGGACATTGGTCAGCACGGCGTCCTGCCCGCGCTGGACGCCGTCGCGCAGAAGCCGCTCCAGCAGCCAGGCGCCGTACGTGTCGAGCGAGGCGACGCCCGTCATGTCCACACGCAGCGTGTGAACGCCGGGGGCCTTCAGACTCAGCTCGCCGACCAGGCGGTCAGCCTGGCCGGCGAAGGCGGCCGTCCACGAACCGGCGGCGGAAACGTCCATCCGCTCGCCGCTCACCGTGGCCGAGAGAAGTGGGGTGGAACTCATGTGCGGTCCCGGGGCTGGAGGAGCGGACTTCTCCTAGCCGCAATACGTCGAGGACGCACTTGATTTGGCGCAACCCTCAGGCCCGGACCCCGGTCGAGACGACGCGCTCTGCGCCTCCGGCTCAGCCCTTCACGGCGCCGGCGGTCAATCCGGAGACGATATGGCGCTGGGCCAGGACGAACATCAGGATGGCCGGCAGAATCGTCAGCGTCACGAAGGCGAGCACCAGCGGCCAATTGGTCGAGTATTCGCCCTGATAGACCATCATCCCCAGCGGCCATGGATATTTCGATTCGGAGTTCAGCACGACGAGCGGCAGCAGGAAGTTGTTCCAGCTCATCACGAAGGAGATGATCCCGACCGTCGCGAGGATGGGACGCGACAGGGGCAGCGTCACGTAGAAGAAGAAGCGAATGTAGCCGCAGCCGTCGACCAGCGCCGCATCGAGCAGCTCTTCCGGCTGCCGGCGGAAGGCATTGCGCAGGAGCAGCACGCTGACGCCGAGCCCGAAGGCGACCTGCGGCAGGATCACGCCCCAATGCGTGTTGAGCAGGCCGAGATCCCGCACCTTGATGAACAACGGAAGGATCGCGGTCGCGAAGGGAAACGTCAGCCCGAGCAGCAGGTAGTTGAAGAGGAAGTCGCGCCCGAAGAACCGCAAGTGCGCGAATGCGAAGGCAGCGGTGGCGGCCACCGCCAACGTCAGGGCCACGGTGAAGCCGGCGATGATCAGCGAATTGAACAGGAGCTGCCAGTATCGCAGGCTCGTCAGGATGTCCCCGTAATTGCTCCAGTACCAGACGTCAGGGAGGCCGAGCGGATCGGTGCGCAGCTCGCCAAGGCTCTTGAACCCGCCGAAAAGGGTCGCGACCAGCGGCACCAGCACGATGCCCGCGACCACGACGAGGATCGCCATGCGATAGACCGGCCACAGCGCGACCGGACCCCTCGGCGCCGTCGCTGCCTCGGCCGGGCGCGGCAGTGTGCGCGGCAGTGCCTGCGATGCCTCAGTCATTGCGCATGAACCACCGCTTGTAGCCGAACGCGACGAAGACGCAGATGATGAAGAGGATGACGCCGACGGCGGAGCCGAAGCCGACGCGCATCCGCCCCACCCCGAAGGTGTAGAGGTAGGACACCATCGTGTGCGTGGAGTTCAGCGGACCGCCTCCGGTCAGCGGCACGATGACGTCGAAGACCTGCAGGGACCCGACCAGCGCGAAGAAGATCGAGATACGGATCATCGGAGCGAGCTGCGGGATGGTCACGTAGCGGAAGCGCTGCCACGGCGTCGCGCCGTCTATGTCGGCGGCCTCGTAGAGATTGCGATCGATCGACTGGAGGCCGGCGATGTAGAGCATCATGTGAAAGCCGAAATACTTCCACACGATCACGGTCAGCACCGCGACGATCGCCAGGTCCCGGTCGGCGAGCAGGTGGTAGGGCGCGAAGCCGAGCCACTGGATGAAGTAGGAGAGCGGGCCGAAGTCGCCGTCGAACATGAAGCGGAAGATCAGGCCCGCCGCGACGTCCGCCAGGATGAAGGGCAGGAAGAAGATCATGCGGAAGGCGACGGCGCCGGTGAACCGGTCGGCAAGCAGCATGGCAAGCGCCAAAGCGAGCGGAAGCTGCACGCCAAGCGAGATCGCGACGATCAAGAGGTTGTTGACGAAGGCGCGCTGGAAGACGGAGTGGCTGAGCGCCTGGACGTAGTTCCTGAAGTCGATAAAACGGTCCAGCGTGCCCATGCCGTTCCAGTTGAAGAAGCTGTACCAGGCCGCCTCGCCGATGGGCAGGATGACGAAGAGGGTGAAGAGCAGAAGCGCGGGCGGCAAAAAGATGAGGGCGGTGACGAGGCCGCCGGGATTGGCATTCGCGCGAGCCGATGCGGTGGCCGTGCCTAGGGCCATTCTGCGCCGCACCTAAAGGGTTCAGGGCTCAGACAGGCCCCGGCGGGAAACGCCGGAGCCTCTCTCGGTCGCTAGAGATTACTGGAAATCCCAGGCCTCTTGAACTGCCGCGGCGCCCTCTTCCGGCGTCATGTCGCCGGCGGCGATGGCGACGGAAATGTCGTTGACCACGCGTCCGACGTCCGGGCCGAGATCCTGATCGAAGAAGATCTGGTGGTAGGTCGATGCGGCGAGGTCGTCGGCCATGCGCTTGGTGTGGGGGTCCGCGATCTTCGCAGCCGACTCGACGACGGACGGAATGTAGAGACCCTTGTCCGCGGCGACGTCCTGGTATTTCGGCTGCAGCAGATACTCGACGAACTGGATCGCTTCCGGCGGCGCCCCCTCGGTGATCAGCCAGCCGTTGATGCCGCCGAGCGTGGCGGTGGGCTCGCCCTTGCCGCCCTCCACGATCGGGAAGCTCATGATCCCGACATTGTCGGGCGCCAGGCCTTCGCCGTCGGTGGCGTTCTGCTTCTGGGTGTTGAGGAGCCAGTTGCCCATGAGCTGGAAGGCGCCGTTGCCGTCGCCCCAGAGGCCCGCGGCCTGCAGATGCATCGAGGCGAGCCAGCCCTCCTGGAACGGCTCCAGGTCTGCGAGCTCCTTCAGCTTCTCGCCGGCCTGGACGAAGGCGTCGGCCTCGAAGCCGCCGTTCTCGCCGGCCATGGCGTTGGTGAGCGCGTCCGCGCCGCCGATCCGCATCACCAGGTAGGACCAGTAGAAGTGCATCGGCCACTTCTCGCCAGCCCCGACGATGATGGGGGTGATGCCGGCGTCCTTGATCGTCTGCACGGCTTCGAGGAAGTCGCTCCAGGTCTCGATCTCGTCCGGATTGACGCCCGCCTGGTCCACCAGCTCCTTGTTGTAGAAGAAGACGACCTCGGCCAGATGGTTGGGGGCGCCGACGATCTTGCCGTCGATGTTGAAGGCCCCCGCCGCGCCGGCGGAGAACCGGTCGGTCCAGCCGCTCGCCGCGTCCGTCACGTCGGCGAGGTAGCCGGCCTCGTTCTGCGCCCGCATCACGCCCCCGCTCCAGCTGTAGATGATGTGGGGCTTCTCGTCGGATTGCAGCAGCGTCGGCAGCTTGGCCTTGTAGGCCTCGTTTTCGAGATACTGCACATCGACGTCGACGCCGGGGTGCTCGGCCTCGAAATCGGCCGCAGCCTGGTCCCAAAGCGCCTGCGTGTTCGGATTCGTGTCGACGTGCAGCATGCGCACGGCGGTCTGTGCGTGGGCGGCGCACCCCAGCCCCAGGGCAAGGGCAGCGGCCAGAACGGAACGCCCAGCAAAGGCTCGGCCCAACAGGCGTGTCATGGTGTCCCTCATCGCTCTTCCTCCAGGCTCACAAGCGCGAGCTTTATTTTCGTATCACGGATTAAATACCAACGCATCCTGACGCGCCGGTCAAGTCGAACTCGCAAATTCCGGCGTTTCTCAAGAGCCAAGCTTGACGCTCGGCGCCGCCGGTGACAGTGAATTCGCCGTGATCGGGACGAAATAACGGGCCGGTAGCTGCTCAAGGGACATCCATGAAGACCGCCGACCCGGAGCTGATGCGCGCGATCAACCGCTTCCATGTGATGGACGCGATCCGCCGCTTCGGGCCCATCGCCCGCGTGGAGATATGCGAGCGCACCGAGCTCAGCCCCACGACCGTCTCGGCGATCACGGCCGCGCTGCTCGACGACCAGCTCATCATGCCGCGCCAGGTCGGCGCGGTCCGCGACGCGGCGCGCGGACGGCCGCGCGTGCTCCTGGAACTCAATCCGGACGCGGCACGCGTGGTGGGCGTCAAGATCGCCCCCAACCGCATCTTCCACGTCGTCACCGACTTCCAGGGGGACGTGCTGGCGGAGCTCGCGCAGACGGTCCGGGTGGACAGGCAGCCCTCCGACGTCATCGCCGACCTGGTGGAGGACGGCGTTCGGCGCTGCGTCGCCGATGCGGGACTGACGCTCGGCTCGGTGCACAGCCTTTGCGTCGCGCTGCCCGGCGTGGTGGAGCACGCCACCGGGCTCGTCAGGCAAAGCCCGCTCCTGCGCGATTCCAACGTTTCCTTCGGCAAGGCGCTGTTCGGGCGGCTGGGCCTGTCGACGCTGGTGGAGAGCGACGCCAACGCCATCACCATCGGCGAGCACTGGTTCCGCCTTTGCCGCGACATCAACGACTTCGCCGTGGTGACGGTGGAGCACTCGCTCGGGCTCGGCATCATGCACAACGGCGAGATCTTCCGCGGCGCAAAGGGGCTGAGCTTTAATCTCGGCGACCTGGTGCTGGCGGCGAACGGCAACGGCCATGCCGGGATGTCGCGCCTGGCGGATCAGGCGGCGGAGCCGGCCATCCTCGCGCCGATCTCCGACAGGCCGGAGACGCAGGACGCCATGCGGCTCGGCCGCGCCATGACGCTCGCCAAAAACCGCATCGAGGCCGGCGACAATGAGCTGACGGCGGCTGTCCTGAGGGCAGGCGAAGCACTGGGGCTTGCCATCGCCAATCTCGTCACGCTCTTCGCGCCGCCGCGCGTCGTGCTCGTCGGATCGACCCTGGTCCTCGGCGATCACCTGATGACGGGAATCCGCAGCGCGCTGGAGCGCTCTGTGCCGCGCTGGCTGGCGGACGTGTCGGAGATCAGCGTGGACGACGCGGACGACATCGCCTGGGCGCGGGGCGCAGCGGCGGCGGC
>CAZMJQ010000446.1:0-3318 GCA_964566475.1 uncultured Propylenella sp.
GTGACAGGCTCGCCCTGCTTCACAGCCTGAACGTCCTCGGTCACTTCGATCAGCCCGTCCGCTTCGCGCAGCGACGTGATGAGCCCCGAGCCGTCGCGCGGGAACTTCGTCACGAGCGGCTCGCCGTTTGCGCCCGTGGCAAGCCTGCCGCGCAGAAACTCCCGCCGCCCGGTTTTGCGCTTGTCGATAGAGAAGCCGGCGCGTACCATGAAGCGCTGCGGCTCGGGCCAGTGCCCGCCGCCCATGACCGTCAGCATGGGCCGCACGTACATCAGGAAGCACACGAAGGCGGCGACCGGGTTGCCCGGCAGCGCCACCATCGCGCAGTCGCCGATCTGTCCGAAGCTCATCGGCCGCCCGGGCTTCACGGCGAGCTGCCACAGATGACGCCGACCCAGCGTGTCGAGCGCGGTGATGAGGTGATCCTCCTCGCCGCGCGACGCGCCGCCGGTCGTGAGCACCGCGTCGTGGCTCCCCGCAAGCGCCGCGAGCGCCCTCGTCACTTCCTCCGCATCGTCTGGAAGGATACCGGCATCGGTGACCTCGCAGTCGAGGCTGGCGAGCAGCGACGCGAGAAGGAGATGGTTCGAATCGTAGACCTGCCCGTCCTTGAGTGGCGTGCCGGGCCGGACGATCTCGTCGCCGGTCGAGACGGTGGCGACGCGGAGACGCCGACAGACCGCGATCTCGTCCGCGCCGGTGGAGGCGATGGCGGCGAGCTCCTGCGGCCTGAGGCGCGTGCCCGGCTCCGCGACGATCGCACCCTTCGCGAGGTCCTCGCCGGCCTTCCGCCGGTTGGCGCCCGGCTTGAGGCCGGGCGGGATCGCGACGAAGCCCTGTGTGTCCTGGACATGCGGCTCGCAGTCCTCCTGCATGGCGATCGTGTCGGCGCCATCCGGCATGACCGCGCCGGTGAAGATGCGCACGGCCGAGCCCGGCATATGCGGGGCGGAGGAGGGGTGGCCGGCGGCGATGCGCTCCACGACCGGGAAGTAGCCGCCCGCGGCTTCGTAGTCGGCGGCGGCATAGGCGTAGCCGTCGACCGCGGCGTTGTCGGCTGCCGGCACGTCGCGCGGGCTGGTGACGGGCTCGGCGAGGATACGGCCCAGCGCCTCGGCAAGGGGGATGCGCTCCGGCTCGACCACCGGCCCCACGCGCTCGCGCAGGATGGCGAGCGCCTCGTCGTGACGAAGCCGCTCGCTGTCGGTCAGGAAGCAGTCGTCGATGAGCCGGCGGTCAGCCATTGCCGCATTCTAGGGCGAGTGTGCCCGCGATGAAATCCGCGATGCCGGGGACGTCGTTCAGGTCGAAGAGCGGGCGCCCGTCCGCGTCGGTCGCAAAGTCCGCGGCGATCGCGAGGATGGAGGGATCGTCCGCGGCGAGATGCTGCTTGCGGCTCGTGGCCTCGCGCCGCACCTCGATCTTGGGATGGCGCTCGCGCTTGTAGCCCTCGATCAGGATGAGATCGCAGGGCGAGATGTGCTTCAGCGCGGCCTCGAGCGGCGGCTCGCTCGCGTCGCTGAGCTCGTGCATGAGCGCCCAGCGCGTGCCGGAGACGATCATCACCTCCCGCGCGCCCGCCTCGCGATGGCGGAAGGAATCCGTCCCCGGATGATCGATGTCGAAGGCATGGTGGGCGTGCTTCAGCGTGGCGACGGCCAGGCCACGGCGGGTGAACTCCGTCACCAGCCGGGTCAGCAACGTCGTCTTTCCGGAGTTCTTCCAGCCGGTGACGCCGAAGACGGGTGCGGTCACGCGGCGCGGGCCTCCAAAGCCGCCGCAATCTCCTCCGCGCGCGCCGCGTCCTCAGGCGTGTTGACGTTGAAGAATGGGTCGACCGTTTCGCCGGTCGGCAGCCCGATCTCCTCGAACGGAACGTTGAGGCGGATGTAGCGGTCGGCAAAAGCGAGGATTTTGCCGCTCTCTCCGGACTCCAGGAAGGCCTCGAGCGCATCCGCGACCGCGAGCGGCCAGCGGCCGAACACCGGGTGGTTGCCTGCGCGAGAGGCGGCCAGCGCTATCGTGTCTTCCGCGCCCCCGCCCGCCGCCTGGAACCGCTGCACGAGGTCGACCGGAAAGAATGGCGTGTCGGCGGCCACGGTGACGACAAAGCGCGCTTCCGGCACGTTCGCTTGTGCCCAGTGCATCCCGGCGTGCAGGCCGGCAAGCGGACCGGCAAAGCCTTCGATCGCGTCGGGGACGACGGGCAGGTCATACGCCGCGAACCGCGCCGGGTCGCCGTTCGCATTGAGGATGAGGCGGTCCACCTGCGGGCGCAGCCGCTCGATGACCCGGTCGAGCATCGGCCGGCCGCCGAGCGTGATGAGCGGCTTATCGCCGCCGCCCATGCGGCGGCCAAGGCCGCCGGCAAGGATGACGCCGGCAGTCGGGGCATTTGGGCTATCGGACATGCTGGAGAATCAGGCTGCGAGGAAGCTGCGGAAGACCAGGAGCGTCAGACCGACAACTGCGATGAAGGTGGCATTGATCGTAAAGAGCGTCTGGAAAACGAAGGCCTTATCAGGCTTCGCCTCGAGTTGGACATCAAGCTTCGTCAAACGTGTCTGAACGCCGTCGAAGCGTTCATCCATATCGCTCCGCATGGCGCGAAGCTCCTGCCGCAGTGTTTCAAACTGACTGTCGGTCATGGCATTTCCTCC
This sequence comes from uncultured Propylenella sp., assembly GCA_964566475.1. GTDB lineage: Bacteria > Pseudomonadota > Alphaproteobacteria > Rhizobiales > Afifellaceae > DASWJZ01. Next base: position 2,661 of record CAZMJQ010000446.1, read on the forward strand.
CCCGATATATAGCCGCTCGCCTCGGTTCCGCAAAAGCGCTTAGGAAACGCTATTCCGCGGCTTCCGCGGCGCGCGCCCCCTTGCGGCCGTGGCGGGGGGCTTCCTCCTCCCCGCTTCCCATGTCCGCGTCGAAGACGATGCGCTGCGCCCCGGCAAGCGCCACGAAGCGCTTGCCGCGCGCCCGGCCGATCAGGGTCAGCCCGGCTTCACCGGCAAGCTCCACGCCCCAGGCGGTGAAGCCGGAGCGGGAGACGAGGATCGGGATCTCCATCATCACCGTCTTGATGACCATCTCGGAGGTGAGGCGGCCGGTCGTGTAGAAGATCTTGTCGCGCGGCGAGACGCCGTTCCGCCACATCCAGCCGGCGATCTTGTCCACTGCGTTATGGCGGCCGACGTCCTCCATGTAGACGAGCGGACGGTCCTCCTGGCAGAGCACGCAGCCGTGGATGGCCCCCGCCGCGAGGTAGAGCGACGGGGTCATGTTGATCTCTTTGGTGAGGGCATAGAGCCAGCTCGTTCTGATCACGGCGTCTTTCGCCAGATCGATCTCCTCGAAGCCCGCCATCATGTCGCCGAAAACGGTACCCTGCGCGCAGCCCGACGTGCGCACCTTCTTCTTCAGCTTGTCCTCGTAGTCCGTTGGTTTCTCGGTGCG
>CAZMJQ010000447.1:0-5430 GCA_964566475.1 uncultured Propylenella sp.
GCAAGTCTGCCAGGGGATATTCCGCATTGCTGGTAGGCACCTAGCCCCGTCCGGGCTCCTGTTCCTCTACGGTCCGTTCAGGCGCGCCGGCCGGCACACCGCCCCGAGCAACGAGAGCTTCGACGCCATGCTGCGCGGGCAGAATCCGGAATGGGGCGTACGCGACCTTGGCGACGTCGCGAAGGTGGCGGAAAGGGAGGGGCTCCGGATCGACGAGGCCGTCGAGATGCCGGCGAACAATCTGACGCTCGTTTTCCAATGAAGCTCAGGCGCTGGGGACTCCTTCTTTTCGTCGTCGTGGTGCTAGTCTTTGCGTTGGGCATCGTCGGCGTGCTGACCTTGCTTTCTTACAGGCCAGCGTATGATCGGTCCGACCCGGACTACACCCGCTTCGCGGAGATGTTCGAAGGTGTCCGGGCTGGTCCCTATGCGAACGGCGGCGGCACAGTCGTGATCGATATGGCCGACCTGAACAACGGCGAGTGGACGGTGGCCTGCCTCCTCGGCGGCTATACCTCTCCCGTGGAGACGATGGAGCGGCTTGGCGCTGCCATCGACGAGACAGACCGTGCCCGGTTTCTGGATGCCGGGACAAGCGGCCTTCGGCTGGCCGAGGTCGAGGAGTTCGAAGTAGCTATTGCGTATGCCGACCTCGCCAACCAGGCCCACTTCATTCATTTCGAGCACGGCGTAGGCGCGCGGGGGCAGCACCTCAATGTTTGCATCTCAAAGCCGGAGACGGAGCTTGTCCTGCCCGACTAGGGCACCGTCGCTGCCGCAGAGCGGATGGGAGATGTCGTAGCCACGCCAGACCGGCGGTGCGGCCGTCAATATGCGTGGGATCGCGGCGCCCGTTTGCGCCGCGCCGGACGGCGGGGAGAAAAGATGAGGTCGCATGCGCGCGTTGTGGTGATCGGGGGCGGCGTGGTCGGGGTCTCCACGCTCTATCATCTCGCCCGGAAGGGCTGGTCCGACGTGGTTCTGGTGGAGCGCCGCGAGCTGACCTCCGGCTCGACCTGGCACGCTGCCGGCCTCCTGCCGCTCTTCAACATGAGCTACTCGGTCGGCCAGATTCACAAATACTCCGTGGCGTTCTACCAGGAGCTCGCCGAAGAGACCGGCATGAGCACCGGCTTCGTCAAATGCTCCAACATCCGCCTGGCGCGCACGAAGGACCGCTGGGACGAGTACATGTACTATGCCGGCGTGGCGCGGACGATCGGCATCGACGTCAACGTCCTGACGCCGGAGGAGGTGAAGGCGATCTGGCCGCTCTGCGAGACGGACGGCATCCTCGGCGCCATCCAGCATCCCGACGACGGCTACATTCAGCCCGCCGACCTGACGCAGGCGCTGGCGCGCGGCGCCCGCAACCGCGGCGCGGAGATCAACCGCAACACAACGGTGACCGGCATCGAGCAGACGCCCTCGGGCGAATGGCTGGTCCGGACCGACAAGGGCGACATCACGACCGAGCACGTCGTCTCCGCCACCGGCAATTTCTGCCGCCGCACCGGCTCGATGGTGGGTCTCGACGTCCCCGTCATTCCGGTCGAGCACCAGTTCATCGTGACGGAGCCGCACCCGGCGATCCAGGAACGCCACGCGCAGGGCCTGCCCGAGATGGGCGTGCTGCGCGAAAGCGATTCCTCCTGGTACATGCGCGAGGAGGCGGGCGGCCTGCTGCTGGGCCCGTACGAGAAGGGCGCGCCCGTCTGCTACGTCGACGGGCCGGACGAAAATGCGGAATACGAGCTCTTCCAGGAGGACCTGGAGCGGCTGATGCCGCATATCGAGACGGCGATCGCGCGCGTTCCCGCCTTCGGCGAGGTGGGCATCAAGCAGGTCTATAACGGCGCCATCGCCTACACGCCGGACGGCTCGCCGATCGTCGGCCCCGCCTGGGGGCTGCGTAACTTCTGGCTGAACGAGGGCCATTCCTTCGGCGTCACCGCCGCGGGCGGGGCGGGCTGGCAGCTCGCGGAGTGGATTGTTGAGGGCGAGCCGACCATCGACATGATGGGCGTCGACCCGCGCCGCTTCGGGCCCTACGCGACGCGCGGCTATCTCAAGGCGAAGAACGAGGAGGCCTACGCCAACGTCTTCACGCTCCATTATCCGGACGAGGAGCGTGTCGCCGCCCGGCCGCTCAAGACCTCGCCCTGCTACGGCCGCATGAAGGCGCTCGGCGCGGTGTTCGGCTCCGTCTACGGCTGGGAGCGCCCGAACTGGTTCGCGCCGGAAGGCTACGAGGTGCCCGCCGCCGAGCTCGACGTCGACGACACGCTGACGAACCACAACCACCCGCCGCCCGACCATACCGGACGCGTGCGCGAGCGCTGGTCGTTCCGCCGCTCGAGCTATTTCGAGCATGTCGGCAAAGAGTGCCGCAACGTCATGGAGAATGTCGGGCTGCTCGACATGACGGCCTTCGCCAAGTGCTTCGTCACCGGGCCGGGCGCGGAGGCGTGGCTCGATTCCATCTTCGCCAACCGCATCCCGAAGAAGGTCGGCCGCGTGAACCTCTGCCATCTCCTGACGACGCGCGGCGGCGTGCGCTCCGAGTTCACCGTCTACAAATCCACGGAAGGCGGCTACTACCTCGTCTCCGCCGGCGCGCTGGAGCGGCATGACCACGACGTCCTGAACAAGCTCATGCCGTCCGATGGCAGCGTCAGGATGTATCCCGTGACGACCTCATGGGGCGTCCTCGTCCTCGCCGGGCCGAAGTCGCGCACGCTGCTCCAGGGCCTTACCGATGCCGACCTGTCGAACGCCGCGTTCCCGTGGCTCTCGGGCCGGGAGATCAATGTCGGGCCGGCGACCGCGCACGCGCTCCGCGTCAATTTCGTCGGCGAGCTCGGCTGGGAGCTGCATCATCCGATCGAGATGCAGAACACCATCTTCGACCTTCTCATGCAGAACGGCGCTGCGTTCGGGATAAAGCCGTTCGGCATCCGCGCCATGGTGTCGATGGCGATCGAGAAGTCCTATCGGCTGGTGCCGCGCGAGCTGTCGATCGAGTACTCCGCCTACGAATCCGGCCTCGACCGTTTCGTGCATCCGAACAAGGGCGATTTCCTCGGCCGCGACGCGCTGGTGAAGGCGCATGCGGACGGCGACCGCTGGAAATACGTGACGATGGAAGTGCACGGCGTCACCGACGCCGACGCGCGCGGCAACGAGGCGATCTTCAAGGGCGACGCGCTCGTCGGCCGAGCCACGTCAGGCGGCTACGGCTGGCGCGTCGGCAAGTCGCTGGCGCTCGCCATGGTGCGCCCGGAGCACGGCGCGGAGGGGACCGAGCTTCAGATCGACATCCTCGGCAAGCGCCACACCGCGACGGTCATTCCGGAGAGCCCGTACGATCCGGAGAACGCGCGGTTGAGGGCGTAGGCTACCTGGCTCCCCAATTGGCGTCAGTTGCGCATCTAACTACTTTTGGTAGATTCATGTTGAAGTGAAGCGCTCAGGGGGAGGCTATGCCCAGGCAAGTGGTGATTCTGCATGGTTGGAGCGACAAGTCCGAGTCGTTCCACGACCTGCGCGCCTTCCTGGCCGGTAACGGCTTCGAGGTTACTGAGATATGGCTCGGCGACTACATATCGATGGACGATGATGTCCGGGTCTCAGACGTGTCGAAGCGTATGCAGGCCGTGCTCCAAAGCATGATCCACAAGCGGAATCTCAGTCGGCAATTCGACCTCATAGTGCACAGTACGGGCGGATTGGTGGCGCGCGACTGGGTTGCCCGCTACTACCCGACCGGCGTCAGCGAGGAGGGCGACGCGTGCCCGGTCAAGCGGATCGTGATGTTGGCGCCGGCGAATTTCGGATCGCGGCTTGCAGCGGCTGGCAAGTCCTTCGTCGGGCGCGTGACGAAGGGCTTCGATAACTGGTTCCATACCGGGACGGAGATGCTGCGCGGACTGGAGCTCGCGTCGCCTTATCAATGGGACCTCGCGCGTCGCGACCTTCTGGATCCAGACGGTGAGGGCGGCGGGCCCTACGGCGGAGACAATATCTGGCCGTTCGTCATCACGGGTGGACGCGGTTACACCAAGCTTTTCATGCGGGTCGCGAACGAGGATGGTGCCGACGGAACGGTGCGCGCATGCGCCGCGAACATGAACTGCATCGGTCTGACCATCGATTTCGCCTCTTCGCCTCACAACCCGAGGATCGCTCCTTGGTCGCCGCGAAACGGCCGCATGTCGTTTCCCTTCGTTCTCGTCCCGGACCGCAATCACTCGACCATCGTGCGGCCTGCGAAGAGCACGGCATCAACCGTCGAGAAAGAGCTTGGAGACCTGATATTGGAGGCGTTGAATTGCCAGTCGCCAGACGATTACCAAGCGGTCGCCCAGTCATGGGCGAAGAGAACGGAGGACGTTGCCCGCCTGGGCCACCCGCCGCGGGCTGCCGGCAATCGCATCGATCAGATGTTCAACGACGATCGCCCGCCGCCCGAGGCGTTCCACCAATACATGCAGGTGATCGTCGCGGTGGTCGACGATCAGGATCAGCCCGTCGACGACTACTTCCTGGAGTTCTACGCGCCGACAGACCGGCGCGACGACGAGGCCGTCTACTTTCAGAGCAAGGTCCTGGAGCACGTCCACGTCAATACGACGCGGCCGCACTTGCGCTGCCTCTATATCGACCGGACGGACCTGATGTTCGGCTATTATCCAAGGGTTCAGGAGGGCGAGCCGCGAGTCGTGGCGATGAGCCTTTCGGCCGCACCGATCGGCAAGAACATCCGCTATTTCGCAAGTGAGAAGGAGGGCGCGTCGGGCTCGCTGGTTGTGCATCGGGAGGATGACGAGGCACGCGGGAATATCGAGGGGCTGCGTCTCAGGCGGAACATGACACATTTGGTGAAGATCATCATTCCGCGGCAGCCGAGACCAGCAGTTTTCAAGCTGAGCCAGTAGGGGCTAGCGGGCCGGCAAAGGGCACAGCGTTACGCGGAGAGCGCGTCGTTTCCCGAATCGCCGCGTGCTCTGCGTCGAACCTCCGCCGAGCCTCGTCCACCCTTGCCTGGTTTGCTATCGCCCATTCCGCCAGCGCGCCGACGGGGCAGAGGAGTTCGCGGCCGAGGTCCGTCAGCTCGTATTCGACCTGCGGCGGCGTCGTCGGAAAGACGGTGCGCGTTACGAATCCGTCGCGCTCCAGGCTCCGCAGCGTCGCCGTCAGCATCTTCTGAGAGATGCCGTCGATCTGCCGGCGGAGCGCGCTGAAACGCAGCGGCCCCTTGCCGAGCAGCGAGACGACGAGCACGCTCCACTTGTCGCCGATGCGCGAAAGCAGCTCGCTGATCGGCCGGCACTCCTCGGTGTGAACCAGGTGCTTTGGTTTCAAGAAAGTGCCTCCTTGCGGGCGGTAGCGGGTCACTCATATAGCCCTGATTACCGAAATATACCAACC
>CAZMJQ010000448.1:0-5961 GCA_964566475.1 uncultured Propylenella sp.
CCCGCCCGACGGCGCGCATGTCGACGGCAAGCTCGTCTCAGCCAAGGGCTGGCCCGGCCTCGCCGCCTTCATGCGGGAGTGCCTCAAGGTGCTCGGGACGAAGATCAGCCACGGCGAGGTGACGGAGCAGCAGGCGAAAGCGGCTTAGTTCCGAACCATCATCACCAACTACAGGCTATTGAGCCGCTCTGCCAGGAGCGTCGAGGCCTTGCTATTGAACTCCCGTCTCTGCGCTATTCCGGAAGAAGAAGCCCCAGAGAGCTTCCGGAACACCGCCGCAACGTCTCCCTGGTCCGCGATGGCGTTCAAGTCGCGAGCGGACCAGACCACACAGGCGATCAGCATGGCAACGTGAGGATTGCCAATGATGTCGGGGGAGGTCACCAGGTCGATTCCCGTTTCATCCGAATAGCGTTGGTAGTTCTCGCGGCCGGTCAGTTGAAGGAAGCCGCGTCCGCGAAACGTCCAACCGTCGCCACTCGATTCGGGCCCGTTCCCCAGTTTATCGGCGTACACGCGGTTGAGAATCCTTTCCGCGTCACGGGCATACTCACTAGCGGACTGGGCATCGAAGTATCGCGGGAAGACCGTTAGCAGCCGGTTTTCGCTGTAATTGCCGCTTTCAACGAAACGCCTGAACCCGGCAGTCTCATAAGCGATCTCTGCCAGGAAAGCGGAAAGCCGCTCCGAGGAACCATTGATCCCAAATCCCGTCAGGAGATAGTTTCCGGTGCTGACGATCGCATCAACGACCTCCGGCTCCGCGTCGGGCGTGAAGGCAGTGAAGAAGTCTCGATCGAGCCAGAGCTTCGGGCGGGCGGCCTTGTCGAAACTTGGCAGCAGAGAGTCCCCGCTTCCTCCCTTTTCCAAACGCTCCGTCTCTCGTTCGGCATAGCTCTTCACATTCTCCGAGCTCAGCCCGGCGAGAAGACCAATATCGTTGTAGAAAAGCAGGCTGTTCGCGGGATTGTCAGAGGCCAAGGCAGTTTTTACGAGTTCGTTGCTGAATTTCAGCTTCTCCAAATCGATCGTGCCTCGACTCGCCGCATCGGTATTCGCGACCTGAAAGAACCCACCGAAGTAAGCGACCCCCATCGTGCCGCCTGCGGAGATAAGTCCTGCGAAGAGAGTGATAATTGCCGTTCTGAATTCGCCCGACCGCTGCTCACCCATGATCTCAGCTCCAAGTGAAACTCTTGCAGAGGCAACACGACGATCAAGAATTGCAAGCATCACGGCAACAGCTCAAGGCAAATCGGAATCTGGACGAATTCGCTTGAGTTGCCGCGCCCGAACCGCCCCGGTGGCGGCTGACGACACCGGCGCGTAAAGTGGTCCGCTCCAGAATTCCAGCACCAAAGGAGCTACGATGCCCCAACATCCCGCCATAGCCCCCGGCCGGACGGCCGTCATCACCGGCGCCGCGAGCGGCATCGGCCTCGCGGCTGCCCGGCAGTTCGCCGAGCTAGGCATGAAAATCTGCATGGCCGACGTGAAGACGGAGACGCTGGCGGAGGCAGTGGAAGCCGTCGCGGGCCGCGCCGGCAAGGCCGGCGACGTGATCGGCGTGCCGACGGACGTCTCGGACCGCGCGGCCGTGGAACGTCTGAAGGCGCGCGCCTACGATGCCTTCGGCGAGGTCGCAGTCCTGATGAACAATGCCGGGCGCGGCGGCGACGGGAAGCTGTTCGGCGGCGACGCTTGGCAGGCCATCATCGACGCCAACCTGTGGGGCGTCGTCCACGGCGTGCAGGTCTTCGGGCCGGCCATGGTGGAGCAGAAGATTCCAGCGGCGATCATCAACACAGGATCAAAGCAGGGCATCACCTGCCCGCCGGGCAACACCGCCTATAACGTCTCAAAGGCCGGCGTGAAGGTCGTGACCGAGGCGCTGGCGCACGAACTGCGCAGCATCGAAGGCTGCCGGGTGAGCGCACACCTTCTGATCCCGGGCTTCGCCTTCACCGGGATCACGGCGGCGCGGCCCGGGGCGGAGAAGCCCGCCGGCGCCTGGACCGCGGAGCAGGTGATCGACTTCATGCTGCCGGGCCTGGAGCGCGGCGATTTCTACATACTCTGCCCGGACAACGAGGTGACCCGGGCCATGGACGAGAAGCGCATCCGCTGGGCCGCCGAAGACATCGTGCAAAACCGTCCGGCGCTGTCGCGCTGGCACCCGGACTTCAAGGACGGCTTCGTCAAGTACATGGAAACGTAGAATCGTAGCCCGCGTGGAGCGCAGCGCAATGCGGGTCCGGCATCGCGGAAAGGATCACCCCGTTCCCGGATTTCGCGTCGCTTCATCCGGGCTACGGTCAGATATTGCTAGCCGGCTGCTGCTGCGGCGGCTGCCTTGGGTTGATCGACCTTCTTCGGCTCGTCCGCCTTCTTCGGTCCCTCGACCTTCTTCTCGAGAGGCTTCACCGACGTGACCGCCTGCGTCGGGATCTCGATGTCCACGGCAAGCGTGGACACCACCTTGCCACGCTCCATCTTGACCTGCACCTTCTCGTGGTCGACCTGCACGTGCTTCTTGATGACCGCCAGGATCTCTTCCCTCAGGATCGCGACGAGGTCCGAGCCGCCGGCGAGGGTACGCTCGTGGGCGAGCAGTATCTGCAGCCGGTCGCGGGCGACCGGCGCGGACCCGCCCTTTCTGAATAGATTGAACAGATTCATGCGGCCCTCCGCGTGAACAGCTTGCCAAGAAAGCCCCTCTTTTCCGCCGGGATCGTCAGGACGACGGTCTCCCCACTGAGACGCTTTGCGGCGTCGGAATAGGCCCGGGCAGCCGCGCTCATCGGATTGGCGATGGTGATGGGGGCGCCCAGGTTGGAGGCTCTGAGCACCTCTTCGCTCTCCGGGATGATGCCGAGGAGCGGAATGGAGAGAATCTCCAGCACGTCCTCCATCTTCAACATTTCGCCGCGCTCTGCGCGCGCCGGATCGTAGCGCGTCAGAAGCAGGTGCTTCTCCATCCGCTCTCCCCGCTCCGCCTTTAGGGTCTTGGAATCGAGGAGGCCGATGATGCGGTCGGAGTCGCGGACGGAGGAGACTTCCGGGTTGGTGACGACCATCGCGACGTCGGCGTGACGCATGGCGAGCGTCGCGCCACGCTCGATGCCAGCCGGGCTGTCGCAGATGACCCAGTCGAACCTCTCGCGCAGTTGATCCATGACGACGCTTACGCCTTCCTCGGTGAGAGCATCCTTGTCGCGCGTCTGCGAGGCGGGCAGGAGATGCAGCGTGTCGATGCGCTTGTCGCGAATCAGCGCCTGCGGGAGCTTGGCGTCGCCCTGCACGACGTTGATCAGGTCATAGACCACGCGCCGCTCGGCGCCCATGACGAGGTCGAGGTTCCTCAAACCGACGTCGAAGTCGACGACGACGACGTTCTTTCCCTGCTGCGCCAGCGCGGCGCCTATCGCGGCCGTCGAAGTCGTCTTACCGACGCCGCCCTTACCTGATGTTACGACCAGAACCTTGGCCATCCTCGCCACCTCCTTGGAAATCTCAACTCAGCGTCGCCATCGCCATGGTCTCGCCTTCCAGCCAAGCCTGCACGGGCCGGCCGCGGAACTGCGATTCCATCTCGTCGGCGGTGCGGTAAAGCCCGTCGATGGCGATCAGCTCGGCTTCGAGCTTGTTGCAAAAGATCCGCGCGTTCGCGTTGCCGGTGGAGCCGGCAATGGCGCGCCCGCGCAGCGTTCCGTAGACATGAATCGAGCCGCCGGCGACGACCTCCGAGCCCGACGCCACCGAGCCCAGAATCGTCAGATCGCCCTGCGGAAAGATGACCGACTGGCCCGAGCGGACGGGACTGTCGTGCAGATAGGACGCCGGCTGCGGGGTCGCCTCCGGCCCGGCCGTCGGGATCGCGGCTGCGGCCGGCTTCCCGTCGGCCGGCGCCGCAGCGGGCTCAGGCGCAGGCTTCGCCACAGTGACGGCGGCCGGGGGAGCCTCGGCGGCGTCCGAGACGGTCGAGGCGGCGCGGCCGCTGCTCACGAGCGGCGGCATGCCGAGCCCGAGCCAGGAGGCCTTCGTGCCCTCCACCCCCATGATGCGGATGTCGCGGGCATGAAGCTCGGCGATAAGCCCGGCAAGGCCCTCCTTGTCGAGCGGCAGGGTCGACACGTCGAGGATGATGGGACGGCCGACGAAGTAGCCAGGCGAGCGCTTGCTCCACTCGTCGAGCTCGGCCAGCCATTGCTCCAGAGGCGGCTCGGGCGCAAAGACCAGCGCCATGAAGGAGCGGCCACGGAATCTCAGTGATTTGCGCTGTTGAACTGCAACGTTCGCGTTCACGGACGGCCTCGTTAACTGCTTCGTTACGATTTGAGGCCGGTCTGGTTAAGCAGCGGTTAATGTTCGTTACTTTTCGACGAAATTTCTTGCTGCGCTAGTCCTCGTCGGAAGCGAACGCGACCTTGCTGTCCGGTTTGATGAATCGCCACACGATCGGTCCGAGGACGGCTATCGCCACGACCGCATAGAGCGTGAGCGAGATCCACGAATTGACGAGGATCGACGGATCCCCCTGGCTGATGGCGAGCGCCCTGCGGAGTTGCTGCTCGGCGAGCGGCCCAAGGATCAGCCCGACGACGACGGGCGCGATCGGATAGCCGAAACGCCGGAGCCCATAGCCGAGCAGTCCGAAGACGAGCAGCATGCCGAGTTCGACGGTCGACGGATTGGCGCCGAGCGTGCCGAGCGTGGCGAAGGTGAGAATGCCGCCATAGAGCCACGGGCGTGGAATCGACAGGACTCGTACCCACAAACCGATGAGCGGCAGGTTGAGCACCAGCAGCATGCCGTTCGCGATGAAAAGGCTGGCGATCAGGCCCCAGACCAGGTCCGGCCGGTTCACGAAGAGCAGCGGACCGGGCTGCAGGCTGTATTGCTGGAAGCCGGCGAGCATGATCGCTGCCGTCGCCGTTGTGGGAAGGCCGAGCGTAAGAAGCGGCACCAGCGTGCCGGCGGCGGACGCATTGTTGGCCGCCTCCGGACCGGCGACCCCCTCTATTGCGCCGTTGCCGAACTCCTCCGGGCGCCGGGCGACGCGCCGCTCGGTCACGTAGGACAGGAAGCTTGCGATGTCGGCACCGCCGGCCGGCATGGCGCCGATGGGGAAGCCAACCGCGGTACCGCGCAGCCACGGCTTCCACGAGCGCCGCCAATCCTCCCGCGTCATCCACAGCGAGCCGCGCACGGGCTCGACCTTGTCCTGCGTGCGCGCACCGCCGCAGGCGATATAGAGCGTCTCGCCGATGGCGAAGAGCGCCACCGCCACCGTCGTCACCTCGATCCCATCGTAGAGGTCGAGCACCCCGAAGGTCAGACGCGCCTGCCCGGTCTGCGGGTCGATGCCGACGAGGCCAAGCGTCCGTGAGCACGTTCAGATCCAGCCCTGGAGCTCGCGCGTCACGACGCTCGAGATGACGCGCATGCCGAGGGGGGAATCGTTGAGACAGGGGATGTGCGAGAAGCTCTCGCCGCCATGCTCGAGGAATATCTTGCGATTCTGCACCGCGATCTCCTCCAGCGTCTCCAGGCAGTCGGAAACGAAGCCGGGGTTGATGACGGCGAGTTGCTTCACGCCCTCGCGCGCCAGCTGCTCCACGGTCTTGTCCGTGTAGGGCTGCAGCCATTCCTCCGGCCCGAAGCGGGACTGAAACGTCGTGATGAGCCGGCCGTCGGGCCAGCCGAGCCGCACCGCGAGCAGCCGCGAGGTCTTCTGGCAATGACAGTGATAGGGATCGCCGTTGCGGAAATACGAAACCGGCAGGCCGTGATAGGAGGCGATCACGTGCTCGGGCTCGCAGTCGAGCGAGGCGAAGTGCGCCTCTATGCTTTCGGCCAGCGCATCGATGTAGACGGGCTCGTCGTGGTAGGGCGGCACCGTGCGCAGCGCCGGCTGCCAGCGCATCGCTTTCAGCGCATCGAAGGCGGCGTCGTTCACGG
>CAZMJQ010000449.1:0-5654 GCA_964566475.1 uncultured Propylenella sp.
CCGCCTCGTCCCGCCTGGCGATGTAGGTGTAGAACATCGGCAGCACGAAGAGCGTGAAGAGCGTGCCGATGGACATGCCGGCGGCGATGACGAGGCCGATGGAGAAACGGGCCTTGGCGCCGGCGCCCGATGCGATGATGAGCGGGATGACGCCCGTCACCATGGCGGCGGTGGTCATCAGCACCGGCCGCAGTCTCACGCGCGCCGCCTCCACGATCGCCTGCTGCTTGGGCATGCCTTCGGCGCGCCGCTGGTTGGCGAACTCCGTCATCAGGATGCCGTGCTTGGTGATGAGACCGATCAGCGTGATGAGTCCTACCTGCGTATAGATGTTGAGCGTCGAGATGCCGAGGTTGAGCGGCACCAGCGCGCCGAAGATCGACATCGGCACGGTCAGCATGATGATGAGCGGGTCGCGGAAGCTCTCGAACTGCGCGGCGAGCACCAGGTAGATGATGACGATGGCGAGCCCGAAGGCGATCAGCGTCGTGTTGCCCTCGGTGATCTCCAGCCGCGACTGACCGGCGAAATCCTCGAAAAAGCCGGCGGGCATAACTTCCGCCGCGATGCCGCGCAGCGTCTGCAGCGCGTCGCCGGTGGCGACGCCCGGCCGCGGCAGGCCCGAGATCGTCGCCGAGTTCAGGCGGTTGAACTGCTCGATGGCGATCGGCGCCGCCCGGGTCTCGGTGCGGATCACCGCCGACAGCGGGACCATGCCGCCCGTGGCGCTTCGGACATAATAGTCGCCGAGGCTTTCCGGATTGAAGCGCTTGCCCTGCTCGACTTGCGTAATGACGTCATAGCTGCGGCTCTCCCGGTCGAACTTCGACACCGAGCCGCCGCCCACCAGCACCGTCAGCGTCTGGCCGATCTCGCTCACCGCAACGCCGAGCGCCGCCGCGCGGTCGCGGTCGATGACGACACGCGCCTGCGGCTGGGTGAAGGAAAGGGAGTTCTGAACGAAGATGAAGCGGCCGCTCGCCTGCGCCCTGTCCTTGATCTCCTCGGCGATCTCGAAGACCTCGTTGGCATCGCCGGTGGAGCGGATGATGTACTGGACCGGCAGGCCGCCGCCGGTGCCCGGCAGCGTGGGTGGAGCGAACACGAAGGCCTGCACGCCGGCGACTGCGTTGATCTTGTCCTGCACCTCCTGCTGCACCTCCGCCTGGCTGCGGTCGCGCTCGCCCCACGGAACGAGCCCGAAGCCCGCGAAGCCGCTGTTCGTCCCGCCGAAGCCGACCACGGAGAAGCGCACGTCCATCTCCGGCACGTCCTTCGTCGCATCGCGCACCTGGTCGACGAACAGCTCCGTGTAGTCGGACGTGGCATAGGCGGGCGCGTTGATGATGGAGAACATGAAGCCGATGTCTTCCTCCGGCGCCAGCTCGCTCGATGTGTTGAGGAAGAGGAACACCATGGTCGCCGAAAGCGCCGTCACGATGATCAGCGTCAACGGGCGGTAGTTCAGCGACGCGGAGACGCGTCTGCCGTACCAGGCACTGGTGCGCTGGAAGCTGCGGTCGACGATCTCCTGGAAGCGGCTCGGGCGCTCGCCGTGCGGCTTCAGCACCCTCGCGGCGAGCATCGGCGACAGCGTCACCGCGACGACGCCGGAGATGATGACGGCGCCGGCGAGCGTCACGGCGAACTCGCGGAAGAGCGATCCCGTCAGGCCCTGCGCGAACGCGATCGGCGTGTAGACGGCGGCGAGCGTGACCGTCATGGCGACCACCGGGAGAAATATCTCGCGCATGCCGTTGATCGCCGCGTCCATCGGGCGCTCGCCCCGCTCCAGGTGGCGGTGGATGTTCTCCACCACGACGATGGCGTCGTCGACCACAAGGCCGATGGCGAGCACCATGGCGAGCAGCGTCAGGAGGTTGATGGAATAGCCCATCAGGTAGAGCACGAAGCAGACGCCGATGAGCGACAGCGGGATGGTGAAGATCGGCACCAGCACCGAGCGGAACGAGCCGAGAAAGAGAAGGATGACGATGATGACGATGACGACCGCTTCCGCGATCGTCGTGAAAACCTCGTCGATGGAGGCGCCGATGGCGTTGGCGGCATCGTAGACGAGCTCGATCTCCATGCCCGGCGGCAGCTCGCGCTGGATGGTCGGCAGCTCGTTGGCGACGGCGGCCGAGGTGTCGAGCGGGTTGGCCCCCGGCGATGCGAACACGCCGATGAACGTCCCCTCCCGGTCGTTGAAGGTGACGCGTACGTCGTCGCTCTCCGCGCCGTACTCGACCCGCGCCACGTCGCGCAGGCGCACGATCTCGTCGCCGGATGCGCGAACCGGCAAGGCGCCGAACGATTCGGGCGTCTGCAGCGTGGTCGCCGTCTCGATGGCGTAGGCGACGAACCGGTTCTCCGTCCTGCCCGGCGCGGAGAGGAAGTTCGAGGCGCGGATCGCGCCGAGCACGTCGCCGGCCGTCACCTCGCGCGCCGCCAGCCGAACCGGGTCGAGCCAGACGCGCATGGCGAAGTCGCGTCCGCCGAGGATCTGGGCGTCGCCGACCCCTTCGATGGTGGAGAAGCGCGGCTGTATGACCTGGGACAGGTACTCCGTCACCTGCTGCGGGTTCATGGTGGTGGAGCGGACGGCGAGGTACATCATCGCGAAGTCCATGCCCGTCCCCTTCTGGACGATCGGATCCTCCGCGTCGCTCGGCAATTGTCCGCGCACCTCCTGCACCTTGGAGAGAACATCGATCAGCGCCTGGTCGGGGTCGGCGCCGAGCTCCATGTTCACCGAGACCGTGCTGGTACCGAGAGAGCTGCTCGAGGTCACGTAATCGACGTTGTCTGCGTTCAGCACCGCCTTGGCGATGGGCGAGGTGATGAAGCCCTGCATCAGGTCCGCCCCGGCGCCCGGATAGATGGTCGTGACGGTGATGACCGACTCGTCGACCTCCGGATATTCCCGGATGCTCATGCTCAGGAAGCCCTGGATGCCGAGCAGCAGGATGAGGATCGCCGTGACGATCGTAAGGACGGGCCGGCGGATGAACAGCTCGGAGAAGTTCACGGCCGGGCGTCCCGGTCTTCCAGCGCCAGCGTCGCCGGATCGATACTGTTGTTGATCGTGACGGGCGCGTTGTTGGCGAGCTTGTTCTGCCCGGAGGTAACGACCGACTGGCCGGGCGCGAGCCCGTTCGCGATCTCGATCATGTTGCCCTGCCGGCGGCCGATCTCCACGAAGACCTGCTTCGCCACGAGCCGCGGCTCAGCCGGCCCGCCCGCTTCCACCGGCGCCTCCGCCGTGCCGGGAGCGTCTCCCGCATCGCTCGGCTGATTGCCGTCCGCCGCCGGCGCCGGACTCGCCTCGGCCTCCTCTACGACGAAGACGTAGTCGCCGTAGAGGCTGGTGACGACCGCCGTCTGCGGCAGCGCGATGACGTCCTCCATGGCGGGCAGCTTCACCCGCACGCGGGCGAACTGCCCGGGCCGAAGCTCGCCGCCCGGGTTCTCCAACGAAGCGCGAACGGAGATGAGCCGCGTCTGCGGATCGACTTTGGGGTCGATGCCGATGATCTCCCCTTCATGGGGAAACGCTCCCTCCGTCAGCCCGAAGCTCGCGGCCTGCCCGATATGCAGCGCCTCCATCATCTGTTCGGGCACCGTGAAGTCCACCTTCATGGTGTCGAGCTGCTGCAGCGTCGCGATCACCGTGCCGGGCTGCACGAACTCGCCCTCGTCGATGCGTGGTATGCCGATCGTGCCGGCGAACGGTGCCTCGATTGCCTTCTGGTCGAGGAGGGCGCGAATGCGCGCCAGCTGCGATTCCGACGCGGCGAAGGCCGTCTGCGCTTCCTCCAGCGTGGATTCCGCCGTGACGCCGGTCTCGCGCAGCCGGCGCGCGCGCTCCAGCTGAGCGCGGTCGCGCTCGAGCGCCGCCTCCGCCGAGCTCAGGTCCGCCCGCTCGACCGCGTCGTCGATTTGGATGAGAAGCTGGCCTGCCTCCACGCGGCCGTTGGCCTGGAACGCGATGGACTTCACCACGCCCGCCGCCTCCGCCGCGACGTCGACGCCCTGCCACGCCCACAGCGTTCCGATCGTCTCTATCTCCGGCGTCCAGGTCGTGGGCCGGACTTCGGTGGCCGAGACCGCAACGGCCGGCTGCTGCATGTTCGCGAAGAAGTCGTCGATCATCCTGGCGCGGAACATGTTGAACGCCACGAGCAGACCGCAGAAGACCACCACGAGCCCGACGAGGAGCCCGCGAATGCCGATGAAGCGCCAGACAGCCCTGAGGAAACGCATGACGACGATCGCCTATCCTCTCCAGGTCGTAGAAATGAGGCGACCTGCCCGTCAGAGGGTCATGAGAAGCGCGTCGCCGGAGCACCCGCGCGGGGGGCCCGGCCAAGGTGCCGGCGGGCTATACCGCAAGGCAGCAACGATTGCCAGTCGCAGCGGCGTCGGTAGTGGGCCAGTTTGAATAAGGCGGCATGGTCATCGGTGGCGAATCGCCGCCCCACGTGCCATATTCGTCAGATGGCTACGCGAGATTGCTACACAATCAAGCTCACATGCCCGAAATGCGGGGCCGATTGCTTGGCAGAAGCTTCCGAGAACGACTATCCGTTTTGCTCTCAAGGGTTCTCGATCGACACCCTTCCGGCCGGCTTCTCAGTAGCGGAAGAGTCAGAGTTCAGGCACAAGAATAAGATCGCTTGCGCATGCGGTGAGGTGTTCAGTCTATGACCACCCCCAAACGCCCCCGCCAACGTAACCAGGGGGGGAAGCCCATTGTCGGTATAGCGTCCGGCGGGGCCGCCGGTCCAAGGCCGGCGACAAAACCCGAAGCGGCCCGGAAAGGCGGCGAGACCCGCGCGAAGGCGCTCCCTAAGAGTCGCCGAATTGAGATAGCCAAGAAAGCCGCAGCCGCACGCTGGAAGGAAAAGACCTAACAAATCAGATCATGCCATCGGCAATTCCGCGAAGCACGACATAGGGCGGAAGCAACGGATCGCAGAAGCGATACTCATAGGATTTTGGTTTCCCTACCTTCAACAGCGCCGGACCTCTACCTGGGTCACAAAACTCCTTTAGATGCCGCGCGAAATGAGGAATGTCCCTTTCAATCCCTAGAATTCTTGAAAACGGCTCGCAGATGTCTTTAGCCGTAAAGAACCCCTCCTCGTTCGACTTTGTCAAAGCGCAGGCCAAAAGAGCCTCACGATACTGATTGTTCGGCTTGGTGCTTCGGATTGCACCAAGATAAGCGTCCCTTATGGTCTCGTCCGCCTCCTCTATGCACACTCCGATTGCCCTGTTCAGGTCTATCGCTTCGATTGAAAGTGAGTGACGACGTACCGCCTCCATTGCGCTCGCCTGCCCAAGTAGGTGCGTATACGCAGGAAGGCCCTGCGAAAGATCGATGATTTTGTTCGCAACCTCGCTTTCGATCTCCATACCCAAGATTGGCAGTCGTCGCTCAAAGATCGCATAGAGTTCATCGCTGCTCATACGTGGCATATGTACTTGCTGAACGTTCCTTTGAATTGAAGGATGTCCGCCAAATAATTCTGTCACGCTATCTGCCACCTCAACAATTATAACTGTAGCTCGCAATGAATAATCCGCTAAGTATTTTATCGTATCTGCCATTCTTATTGCGGCATTCCCATCAGACAAGCGATCGAATT
>CAZMJQ010000450.1:0-3468 GCA_964566475.1 uncultured Propylenella sp.
CGTTCGGCTGGTTCTGCTTCTGACGCGGCGAGCGGTCCGGTGAGCGCGGCGGTTGGGGCGCCGCCGCGTTCGACATGGCGCAGCCGCGAACGCCAAGGTGTTTCGCCGCGCGAGCGCCGAGACGTTCCTGCGCTTCCCCACATGGGGCTCCGCTACGCGAAGCGGACCCGCATACCGAACTCGTGGCTTGCCTAGTCTCCGACGGTACGCCCCGGCTGATCCTCTCTGCGACGTGGCGTGTCGTCCCGTCGCTTGCGGCGGGGGCGCGGCTGCGCCAGAGCTAGGGCGCACCCCTCTTCGCGGTTCCCGCCGTGCTCACCAATGCCCGCCACCCGATATGGCTTCCGGCCGCCACCCAGCCGGGCGCCCGGGCGTTTGCCATCCTCTATTCGGTCGAGTCGATCAGCCGCGCCTCGCTCGCCTCCATTGTCCCGATCCAGGCCTACGACCTCCTGAAGGACGAGCAGCAGGTCAGCCTGCTCTTCTTTGCCGTCGGCGCGGCCGGGATCGCGGCGACGCTCTTCGCGCCGCTCTTCTTCCGGCACATCCCGCGACGCTACATCTATACCGGCGGCGCGCTGATGCTCGTCGCGGCGTCGGCGGCGCTCGCGACCCACACACTGACCGGCCAGGCAGTGGGGATGTTTGCGCGCGTGTTCGGGGCAAGCACGCTCTCCATCGTGCTCAACCTCTACATCATGGAGTTCATCCCCAAGCATCAGCTGGTGCGGTCGGAGTCGCTGCGCCTGGCGCTCTCGACGCTCTCCTGGACCATCGGGCCGGGCCTCGGCGTGTGGCTCTATGCGGAGTTCGGGCCGGTGGTGCCGTACATCTGGAGCGCCGGCTGGGCGCTCGTGCTCATCGTGATCTTCTGGTTCTTCCGCCTCTCGTCCAACGCGGCGATCTCGCCCGGCCCGCTGAAGCCGGTGCGGCCGCTCAGGAACGTCGCCCGCTTCATGGCGCAGCCGCGCATGCGCCTCGCCTGGCTGGTCGCCTTCGGCCGGTCCTGCTACTGGAGCACCTTCTTCATCTACGCGCCGATCCTCATGGTGGCGACCGGGGAGGGGAAGCTCGCGGGCGGGCTCGTCGTCTCCGCCGGCAACGCGCTCCTCTTCATGGCGGTCGGCTGGGGCCGGCTCGGCAGCCGCTTCGGCGTGCGCACCATCGCCGCGCTGTCGTTTGCCGCTGCTTCGGTCGCGGCAGTGCTCGCCGGCATCGCCGGGGCTGATCATCCGTGGACCGCGGCACTGCTCCTGCTTGTCGGCGTCGTTTTCGCCGTCGCGTTGGATGCTGTCGGCAGCGCGCCGTTCCTCCGCTCGGTTCATGTCTACGAGCGGCCGCAGATGACCGCCGTCTACCGCACCTACCTCGACATGTCGGAGCTGCTGCCGCCGCTCGCCTACGCGGTGATCCTCGGTTTCACGGGACTGGGTGGCGTGTTCGTGGCGCTCGGCCTGTTCTGCGCCGTGTGCGGCTGGGTGGCGTGGCGCCACCTGCCGCGCTCCATGTGATCGGAGTCCGGGCCCGCAACATGCCTCTCCGGGGCGAAACCTTTTGATGCCGCCTGCGCAATATCGCTGAAACGGCGGCTTCCTAGGTTCGCCGCGATATCGGAGCCGGTCGATCGAGCCTCCCTGATCGGCCGGCCACGGAGATGGAGAGAGCCGTGCCCAAAGCCGCCACAATCGCAGCAGCGACGCTTCTCGCCACGATCGCAGTCCTGGCGAGCATCCCCACATCCTCGGGTGACAGCACCGTCCGGAGTGTTCCGGGCGACCGCCAGTCGGCAATCGGCGCCTGTCTCGGCTTCAATAAATATGCGCCCGCGCGGGCGGTCGAGGCCGCGCCGGACGGCATGGGCGACTGGACCGTGTGGGTGCGCGACAAGGACGAAGACCTCTGGATGTGCAACGCCAGCGCATCCGGCGACGTCTACGCCAACGTGCTGATCCAGGGCGACCTCCTGGCCGGCGCAGGCGAAGAGACGATCGCGCTCGTGCCCGCTTCCGTCCGCACCGATGCGGGCGACCCTGCCGGCAAGGCGCAACGCCTCTGCAGCTCCGTCGGCTACCTGGTCGAGGACGTGTCCGTCGTCGCGACGGTCGCGGACGGCGTCGGCGACTACGTCGTGTGGCTGAAGGGCAGCAACAACTCCTACTGGATGTGCAACGCCTCAGCCGACTTCAAGCTCTACGTGTTCGAGCCGGTTCAGTATCCTCTAGACGGAGGCGTAACCTCCCCGGCCGCATCTAACCGGGTTGCGTGACCTGCTCGGCACGAGAGGTGCGGCGTCCGCTCCGCGGGCGCCGCATTCGCTCGGATGCGGTCCGGTTTTCGCTCTAGCGACCATTCATAATCGAAAGAAGGTCAACGCCTGCCCAAGTCAGAATGACGACTAGGGCTACGAGTCCAAGTGTATAGAGCGCGTTCGCGAAAATACCTCGCCATACATTTCCCCAGAACGTGCCTCGGAGCGCACGCTCACGAATCTGTGGTGCTGCTTCCTCGACGATGACCGATCCGAAGCTGCCGATGATACCTTCGGCCTGCTGCAAGGCGCCTGATACTCGCGAATCGGTCCAGGTGCGGATAGGATATAGGCGGCGAGTTCTTCCTCGTTGGGCGCTCGGCCCTCACGCTCATGAAGCTCAGTGGCCCACTCCCGCTTCGCGATCTTGTAGAGGACGTAAGCAACGATGCCTGGAAGCTGCTCTACCTCCGGCCTCGCAGGATCAACGAAGCGCTCGAATATTGGATTGTAGTGCGGCTCGGCACCGTTGGTCACTTGGTGCGCTTGCCTGATTCACGAACCGTGTTCTTAAAAGTCGATCCAGCCTTTCGGGTGGCCTTCTCATAAGTACCGCGATCCATCACTCGCACATTGCCAAGTCCCGGCACTTTAACGTCGGAGAACACACGATCGCCCGAGACAAAGCGGCCCGAATGAGCCGATCTTCCAACCACAGTCGTCGTATTCTCTCTCTTCATGAATCGCACTCGCCATTGGTGAATCATTATAGGTCATAGCAGAACGATCTGCCAGCCTTCGTCCCTGATTCGCCCTTTCAGGTAGTATCCGCACGGAAATGCTTCGAGAGCTTCAGCCCTTGCGCCTGGTAGTTCGAGCCGAGCGCCGAGCCGTAGAGCGCGTCCGGCGCGCCCGCCATCGGCTCGTAGACGAGACGGCCGATCGTCTGCCCGTGCTCAAGGATGAACGGCACCTCGTGGCTTCTCACCTCCAGCACCGCGCGGCTGCCGTGGCCGCCGGCCGGCGCGTGCCCGAAGCCCGGATCGAAGAAGCCGGCATAGTGCACGCGGAACTCGCCCACGAACGGGTCGAACGGCACCATCTCCGCCGCGTAGCCGGGCGGCACGTGCACCGCTTCCTTCGAGACGAGGATGTAGAACTGCGCCGGGTCGAGCACGATCTCGGCGCGGTCGCGGCGCATGATCGGCTCCCAGAAGTCG
>CAZMJQ010000451.1:0-11654 GCA_964566475.1 uncultured Propylenella sp.
TCAGCTCCCAGTTGACCGCCGGAAGCCGGAAATCGGACTCGGTCTCGACGTTCTCGCGCATCTCCGAATAGGCGGCAGCTTCGAGACGCAGGTCCATCTCCAGCGACACGCTGCGCCTCAGGATCTCCACCACCGCCACCGGCCGCAGCCGCCGCGCCTCGGGGGCATTCTGCTCGATGAAGCGGGCGCCGGCGTAGAAGGTCCTGAGGTCGCGCGCAAAGCGGCCGCGGATGCCGGGCCTCAGCACCTTCACCGCCACGTCCTGGTTTCCCTCGGTCCGCTTGAGCACCCCCCTGTGCACCTGCGCGATCGATGCGGCGGCGACGGACTCCGAGAAGCTCTCGAACGCCGCCTCGATCGGCTGACCGATCGAGGCCTCGACGATGGCGCGCGCCTCCTCTGCCGGAAAGGGCGGCAAGTCGTCCTTCAGGGCGCTCAGCGCGTCCGCCAGCTCGGCGCCGACGATGTCGGGCCGCGTGGCCAGGAACTGCCCGAGCTTGATGTAGGACGGCCCGAGCCGCTGCAGGGCCGCGGTCAAGGCCCGGCCGCGCTCGGCCGGGCCAAGGCCGCGCCGTTCGAAGGCGCGGGCCAGCCGGATGGGGCCCTGCGCCCGGAGCGGCAGGTCGTCGACCTCCAGAAAGCCGAAGAAGCCGGCCCGGGCGAGCACGAATCCGGCGCGTCCGAGCCGCACAAGATTGCGCACGCCTACCTCACCAGAGCCACTTCCATTCTGATCGGATCAGAATGGAGGCTCTGTTTCTTTGGCTGAGCATGATCCTGCCCGAAAACCGGTGTCCAATTTTCGGGATCATGCTCTAGAGCTTCCAGCCCGAATGCAGCGCCGCGATGCCGCCGGAGAAGTTGCGGTGGCTCACGCGCTCGAAGCCGGCGGCGCGGATCATGCCGGCGAACCGCTCCTGGTTGGGAAAGGTACGGATCGATTCCACCAGGTAGCGGTAGGATTCCGCGTCGCCGGCGACGGCGCGGCCGAGCGCCGGGATCACACGGAACGAATAGGCCTCGTACACACGGTCGAGCATCGGCGTGTCGACCTCTGAGAACTCCAGGCAGAGAAAGCGTCCGCCATGCTTCAGCACGCGCCAGGCCTCGCCGAGCGCCGTCTCGATGCGCGGCACGTTGCGGATTCCGAAGGCGATCGTGTAGGCGTCGAAGCCGGCGTCCTCGAAAGGCAGCGCCTCGGCGTTCGCCTCGCGGAACGTGACCCTTTCGAGCCCGAGCTTTTCCGCGCGCTCGCGTCCGACCGCGAGCATCTCCGCGTTCGGGTCGGCTACGACGATCTCCGCGTGGCCGCCGGACCGCTCCGCGACCCGGAAGGCGATATCGCCCGTGCCGCCGGCAGCATCGAGGAGCCGCCAGGGGGCGCCGCGCCTCGGCGGGTTGAGGGCGCTCACCATGGCGCTCTTCCACAGCCGGTGCATGCCGCCCGACATCAGGTCGTTCATGAGGTCGTAGCGGCGCGCGACGCTGGAGAACACGTCGTCGACCATCGCCTGCTTGTCTTCGACGTCCACGTCGCGGAAGCCGAAGGAAACGCTGTCGCTCATCTCTGCCGAGGCTCTTGCCGTCTGAAAGTCCGCGGGACCATAACGGAACGGGCCACACCGCGCCATCAAGGCGGGGAATCATGGAAAAGGCGACAGGCGATGCCCGAGCTGCCCGAGGTCGAGACGGTCCGGCGCGGGCTCTGCCCGGTGCTGGAAGGCGCCATCATCGAAAGGGTGGAGCTGAGGAGGCCAGACCTCCGCTTTCCCTTCTCGCCGCGCTTCGCCGCCCGGCTGAGGGGACGCCGGATCGACGCCCTGCGCCGCCGCGGGAAGTACCTGCTTGCGGAGACCGAGGCCGACCTCGTCCTCGTCATGCATCTCGGCATGACGGGTTCGTTCCGCGTGGAGGGGGCCGAGCCGGTCGGCAGACGCTTTTTGTACCATGCGCGCGCGAAGGACGCGGCGCACGACCACGCAATCTTCCACCTGAGGAGCGGTCTTCGCGTCATCTACAACGACGCCCGCCGCTTCGGCTTCATGCTGCTCATCGGGCGTGACGAGCTGGAGACGCACCCGCTGCTTGCCGGGCTCGGCCTCGAGCCGACGGGCAACGCGCTTTCGGCCGAGGCGCTGGCGCCGCGTTTTGCCGGGCGGGCAGCGCCGCTGAAGGCCATCCTCAGCGACCAGAGGGTAGTCGCCGGTCTCGGCAACATCTACGCCTGCGAGGCGCTGTGGCGGGCGCGGCTGAGCCCGCTGCGCACAGCCGGCACACTGGTGCGCGCCGGCGGGCGGCCGTCGGAACGGCTGGAGCGGCTGACGGAGGCGGTCCGTGCCGTGATCCGCGATGCAATCGAAGCCGGCGGCTCCTCGCTCCGTGACTACGTGCAGGCGGACGGGACCCTTGGGATGTTTCAGCATGCGTTCGCCGTCTACGACCGCGAACGGGCGCCCTGCCAGAGGCCCGGCTGCCGCGGCCGGATCCGCCGCATCGTGCAGTCGGGCCGGTCGACTTTCTATTGCCCGGTCTGTCAGCGCTGACGCCGGTCAAAAGCGCCGTCGTGCTTGACGATCGGCGGGCCTGCACCTATAGACATCGCGACTTCCTCCGCGGCCCGTCGGCCGCGGTTATCGTTTGTCGCGGCAGGCTCGGAGCCGCCGCGGAGACAGCCGGGAACCAACGAGCTATGGCGAATACCCCTTCGGCCAAGAAAGCTGCGCGCAAGATCGAGCGCCGCACGGCCGTCAACAGATTCGTGCGCACGCGCGCCCGCGGCGTCATCCGCAAGGTCGAGGAGGCGATCGCCTCCGGCGACAAGGAGGCTGCGCGGGCCGCGCTTCGCGAGGCGCAACCGCACATCATGAAGTCGGCGGCGAAAGGCATCGTCCATCGCAATGCCGCGTCGCGCAAGATATCGCGTCTGACCCACCGCGTAGAAGCGCTCGCTTAAGTAGAGAAGCCTGCGGGCCTTCGTGCTTTGCACCGCGCCGGACGGGTCGGGTCCCGGCGCGTAAGCGCTTGTCTGTTCTCGTGCTGGCGGCGCGCAGCCGGGCCACTCTCAGCGTAGCGCGCGAGGCGAGTCCGCCAAACGGCCCCCAAGGAGTCTGAGTGTCCCGAGGGGCATAAGAAACGATAACTAGTTCAGATAGTTAGCGGCTCCGGTTTTTGCCGACCCAAAGTTTCGCCCGTTTGAGGGGCTGGCGTCAGAGGCGAGTCGGAAAAAAAGCGGTGTGTCGAATCGGACGCACCCAGTGCTCAATGATTTGGAGTCCTTGAGGTTTGCGAAACGCTGCCCGCCGGACTCTCGCAGCACGTGTTGCCGGCTCGCCTGCCACTCCCTCTTGACCATTGTGCGGTGGCTCCCTTTTGCTATGGTTCATCACGACGGACGGGCCTGGCGATCAGTTCGAGTATAGGTCCAGGGGGGACGCTCGTCGGCTCGCTGAGCTAGGCGAGAAGCGCGTTCCCTTCGTGACAAGTAGTGGCGTCGCCAGCGTTCGTGTCCCTCTCCGACAGGGGAGGCCTCGGCATCCCTTCGTCGTTGATTCGGAGGGCTGCCACATCAACTTAATCTGCGTTGGGCGTGGCCGGGGATGTCTTGGCCGGCGAGGGGATTTTGCGCTCCATGGGACGAGGATACTTGGCGGACGCGACGCCGGAGGAGACCTGGAAGGCCTTGGCGGACGAGCAGGGGGCGGCGCTCGTCGACGTTCGCACCATCGCTGAATGGAACTACGTCGGCCTGCCGGATCTCTCGGGGGTCGCCGCGCCGCTCCTTCGTGTGGAGTGGCAGACGTTCCCGGCCGGCCAGGTCAACGCGGACTTCGTCGGCATGGTCGACCAGGCCCTGTCGGCTGAAGGGGCGACCCGCGAGTCTCCCATTTTCTTCATCTGCCGCTCGGGCGGGCGCAGCGCCGCCGCGGCAGCTGCCATGACGGCCGCCGGGTATTCGCGCTGCCACAATGTTGCAGGCGGCTTCGAAGGGCCGCGCGACGACAAGGGACACAGGGGCACGATCGAAGGATGGAAGGCGGCGAGCCTGCCTTGGGTTCAATCCTGACCGCGCCGGCGCGTGGAGTGCGTTCGATGCGTAAAGAACAAAACAACAGGCAAATTGACTTGGAGGCCACGGATGTCTGCAGGTGCGGCAAAGGAGCGGGATCCCACCCGCAAGGATCCGAAGGATGCCAGGGATACGGTCCAACGAGACGCCGCCGGCATGTGGGATCGCGTGCGAAGCCGGTTACGCGCTGAACTTGGAGAAGACATTTTCAGTTCCTGGTTCGCCAGGGTCGATCTGGAGGGACTGAACGCAGGTGTCGTACGACTGTCGGTACCGACGGTCTTTCTCAAGGGATGGATCAAGTCGCATTACGGCGAGAGAATCCTCGCCCTCTGGCAGCAGGAGGACAAGGACGTGCGGCGCATCGACGTGCTGCGCCGGACCGCCCTCAGGGTCGTGACCGAAGAGCCGCCTCTGGCGGCAGCCCGACGACCGGCGCCGGCCCCGATGCCCGACACGCCCGGCGACCGCTTCGCCGGCTCGCCGCTCGATCCGCGGCTGACGTTCGCGAGCTTCTGCGAGGGACGGTCCAACGACGTCGTATGCCGCGCAGCGCGCGCGGTGGCGGGCGCCCCTGAGGGCAGCGCCCCCGCCTACAACCCGCTCTACATCCATGCCGGCGTGGGACTCGGCAAGTCGCATATCCTGCAGGCGATCGCGCACGAGACGCAGGCCCGCGACCCGAGCCGCCGCGCGCTCTATCTCACCGTCGAGCGCTTTACGATGCAGTTCGTCTCGGCCTTGCGCGAGCGTTCCTCCATCGACTTCAAGGAGCGGCTGAGATCGATCGACATCCTGCTGATCGACGACATGCAGTTCCTGACCGGCAAGACGGTGCAGCAGGAGTTCTGCCACATGCTCAACGCGCTGCTCGACAGCGGCAAGCAGGTGGTTGTGGCGGCCGATCGGCCCCCGGCGGAGCTCGACGGCGTCGACGAGCGCGTGCGCTCGCGCATGAAAGGCGGCGTTGTGGTCGGGATGGGCGCCCCGGACCTGGACATGCGGCGGCGCATCCTGGCGAGCCGGCTGCAGGCAGCCTGCGAGCGCAATCCGGCGCTCTTCATACCGGACGCCGTGCTCGATTACGTGGCGCGGGTGGTCGCGACCAACGGCCGCGACCTCGACGGGGCGCTCAACCGCCTGGTCTGCCGCGCCGAGTTCTCGGACGGGCCGATGACGATGGAGGTCGCCGAGATGGCGATCGCCGACCTTGTCGGCATGCGCGAGCCGCGGCGCATCCGCATCGAGGAGATCCAGAAGGTCGTCGCCAGCCATTACAACGTCTCCAAGCACGACCTCCTGTCCGCGCGCCGCACGCGCGCCATCGTGCGTCCGCGCCAGATCGCGATGTACCTGGCCAAGACCATGACGCCGCGCTCCTTCCCCGAGATCGGCAAGCGCTTCGGGGGCCGCGACCACACGACGGTCCTGCATGCCGTGCGGAAGGTGGAGGAGCTTGCGGCGGGCGACGAGACGCTGGCGCAGGAGATCGAGCTTCTGAAGCGGCTTATCCAGGAATAGTCCGCCGGCGGGCAACTTGCCGACCGGGCTGGAAAGGGCCGGAAGGTGCAATCGCGGCCGGTCCTCCCAGGCCGCGATTGCCGCGTCTTCCGGCTCTTGTCTTTCCCGGACGGCCGGGCCAAGTTCGCCAACCTGAAAAGCGCCGGCCACCCGAGATTCGGCCGCTTCCCACGGATTGACAATCATGCGCTTGCGAATTGAACGGGCCAACCTCCTCAAGGCGCTCAACCACGTGCATCGCGTCGTCGAACGGCGCAACACCATCCCGATCCTGGCGAACGTGCTTCTGCGCGCCGAAGGGGACGCGCTCTCGCTCAAGGCGACCGATCTGGACCTGGAGATCGTCGACAAGGCCGCGGCATCCGTCGAGCAATCGGGCGCCTGCACCGTGCCGGCCCACATGCTCTACGATATCGTGCGCAAGCTGCCGGACGGCGCCGAGATCGCGCTCGACACGGAGTCGGGCCAGACGATGTCGCTGAAGGCCGGGCGCGCGCGCTTCTCCTTGCAGATGCTTCCCGATTCCGACTTTCCGGACCTCAATCCCGGCGAGCTTCCGACCGCCTTCCAGCTGCCGGCCGAGACGCTGAAGCGGCTGGTGGAGCGCACGCAGTTCGCCATCTCCACCGAGGAGACGCGCTACTATCTGAACGGCATCTACTTTCACGTGGTGGGGGAGGGCGCCGAGGCGCGGCTGAGGGCGGTCGCGACCGACGGCCACCGGCTCGCCAAGGCGGAGGTGCCTGCCCCGGAGGGCAGCATAGGGATGCCGGGCATCATCATCCCGCGCAAGACCGTCGGCGAAATCCAGAAGCTCCTGGAGGACCCCGCGACGGATGTCTCCATCAGCCTCTCCGACACGAAGATGCGGCTCGCCATCGGCGACATTGTGCTGACCTCCAAGCTGATCGACGGCACGTTCCCGGACTACGAGCGCGTCATCCCCAAGGCGAACGACAAGGTCCTGAAGCTCGACAAGGCGGAGTTCGAGCGCGCGGTCGACCGCGTCTCAACCATCTCGTCGGACCGCGGGCGCGCGGTGAAGCTG
Source organism: uncultured Propylenella sp. (assembly GCA_964566475.1). Taxonomy (GTDB): domain Bacteria; phylum Pseudomonadota; class Alphaproteobacteria; order Rhizobiales; family Afifellaceae; genus DASWJZ01. The sequence goes on from CAZMJQ010000451.1 coordinate 6,636, forward strand.
ACGCTCGCCGACGACAAGATGGTGCTGGCGGTGAACAACCCGGACTCCGGCAGCGCCACGGACGAGCTTCCCGTCGGCTACGAGTCGGAGCCGCTCGACATCGGCTTCAACTCCAAATATCTGCTCGACATCGCCAACCAGCTGACCAGCGAAGAGGCGGTGTTCCATCTCGCCGATCCGGGCTCGCCGACCCTCATCCAGGGCTCCGGCGAGACAGACGCCATCTACGTCCTCATGCCGATGAGGGTCTGACAACGGCTTTGCAATGACGACGGCCCCGGCGCCCGCGCGCGTGGCGCTGACGGCGCTGTCGCTGCGGGACCTGCGCAATTACGCGAGCCTGAACGTCGCCTTCGGGGCGACGCTGATCGCGCTCACCGGGCCGAACGGCGCGGGAAAGACCAACCTGCTGGAAGCGATCTCGCTGCTCACGCCCGGGCGCGGCCTCAGGCGCGCGAGCTTCGAGGAAATCGCCCGCGACGGCTCGCCGGGCGCCTGGGCGGTCGCCGCCACGCTGCATCGGGACGGCGAGGAGACGCGTCTCGGAACGGGCCTTGCGGAGGCCGCCCCGGGCGAAACGCGCACGCGGAAGGTGAGGATCAACGGCGCGCCCGCCACCGGGGCGGATGCGCTCCTCGAGTATCTGCGCCTGCTCTGGCTGACGCCGGCGATGGACGGCCTCTTCACCGGCCCTGCCGCCGAGCGCCGCCGTTTCCTCGACCGCCTGGTTCTGACGGTCGACGCGGCGCACGGCCGCCGCGCGCGCGAGTTCGAGCGTCTCCTGACGCAGCGCAACCGGCTGCTCGAGGAAGGCGGCAACGCGTCCTGGCTCGACGCCGTGGAAGCGGAGCTCGCCGAGCGGGCCGTCGCGGTGGCGCTGGCGCGCGCGGAGACCGCGACGCTGCTCTCGGCCAGGATGGAGCGGCACGCCGAGGACGCAGAGGCCTTCCCGGTCGGGCGCATCGCGCTCATCGGCGACTTCGATACGGCTTTGGCGCAGAGGAGCGCGGCGGAGGCCGAGGTCTGGTATCGTGCCCTCTTGGCAGAGTCGCGGCCCGCCGACCGCGCCGCGGGACGCACGCTGCAGGGCCCGCACCGCAGCGACCTCGATGTCGTTTTCGCCGCGAAGGGGATGCCCGCGGCGAAATCCTCCACCGGCGAGCAGAAGGCGCTGCTCATCGGCCTCGTCCTCGCGCATGCGGAGCTCGTGGCCGAAGTGAGCGGCATGACGCCGGTGCTGCTCCTCGACGAGGTCGCCGCCCACCTCGACCCCGGCCGCAGGATCGCCCTGTTCGACCGGCTGACTGCGCTCGGATGCCAGGCGTTCATGACCGGCGCCGACCCGGTCCTCTTCGAGGCGCTGCGCGGCACCGCCGAGATGTTCCGCGTGGCCGACAACAGCGTCGTGCGCATGGAAGGGGAGAACGCGTCATGAGCGACCCGGCGCGGGCTGGCAATCCGCCGAGAAGCCACCCGGTCGGACCGCTGCTTAATCCGCTCCGCCTGCGGGTGCGCGGCATGCTCGCGCGGCTGCCCGATCCGCTGGCCGAGCTCATCCTCTCGTGGGCGTGCCTGTTCGCCGGCCTGATGCTCGGCCTCCTGATCCTCACGCATTTCGTCTGGCGGGAGGATTGGCCGATCTATCGCTACGATGCGCTCTTCGCGGCCGCCGTGCTGATCCAGGTCTCCTTCCTGGCGCTCAGGCTTGAGAGTCTCGATGAGGCCAAGGTGATCCTGATCTACCACGCGGTGGGGACCGCGATGGAGCTCTTCAAGACGCACATGGGCTCATGGACCTACCCGGAGCCTGCTCTGATCCGCATCGACGGCGTGCCGCTCTTTTCCGGATTCATGTACGCGGCGGTCGGCAGCTACCTGGCGCGTACCATCCGCATCTTCGATATGCGGTTCACCAGCTATCCGCGCTTCACCTGGACCGCCCTTCTGGCTGTGGCGGTCTATGTGAACTTCTTCAGCCATCACTTCCTGCCGGACATGCGCTGGCTGCTGTTCGCGTGGACGATCCTCATCTTCGGCAGGGTCCGCATCTACTTCACGGTAGACCGGGAGCCTCGCTGGATGCCGCTGATCGTCGCGGGCCTCCTGACCGCGAGCTTCCTGTGGATCGCCGAGAACATCGGCACGGCGACGGGAACCTGGCTCTACCCCGGCAGCGGGACGTGGCATCCCGTGTCGCTCCAGAAGCTCGGCTCCTGGTATCTCCTGCTCACCATCAGCTTCGTGCTTGTGACGATCGTCAACCGCCCGCGTCCGCCCGACCCGGCCGTCGCTGGCGGAAAGGCCGCGTCCGCCCCTCTCGCTGACGCGCGAAGCACCGGAACGTGAAGCGCTCGGAGGGGGTGCCGTCCCGCTGGCCCAGCCTCCGATTCATGCTCCGACGGCGTTCGTTTCGCAGCTTGGGTCCAGCCTTTTTCCGCAATTGCGAAGAGAGGCTGCTAAACCTATGAAAACAAAAGCGTTTTATAGAGAGGGAAATACCGTGTGGGGCTTCATTTTCAAGCCCGGCCACACCATCTATAAGCGACCGCAGATCGCCACGAAAAGCAGCTGATTCGAGATGATGGATTCGCCCGAAGGCGCCGCCGCCGGCGCAGCGCCCGAGCCCGAATACGGCGCGGAATCGATCAAGGTCCTGAAGGGCCTCGACGCCGTGCGCAAGCGGCCGGGCATGTATATCGGCGACACCGACGACGGCTCCGGCCTTCACCACATGGTCTACGAGGTGGTGGACAACGCCATCGACGAGGCGCTGGCCGGCTATGCCGACCGGGTGGAGGTCACGCTGCATCCGGACGGCTCGGTCAGCGTGATGGACAACGGCCGCGGCATCCCCACCGACATCCATCGCGGCGAAGGGGTCTCGGCCGCCGAGGTCATCATGACCCAGCTGCATGCCGGCGGGAAGTTCGACCAGAACTCCTACAAGGTTTCCGGTGGCCTGCATGGCGTCGGCGTTTCGGTGGTGAACGCGCTGTCGGCCTGGCTGAAGCTGAGGATATGGCGCGGCGGCAAGGTGCACGAGATGTCGTTCACCGACGGCGTTCCCGACGGCGAGCTAAAGGTGACGGGCGACGCGGAGGGCAAGACCGGCACCGAGGTGTCGTTCCTCGCCTCGTCCAAGACCTTCACCATGACCGACTACGACTATGCCACGCTGGAGCATCGGCTGCGCGAGCTCGCGTTCCTGAACTCGGGCGTGCGCATTCTCCTCTCCGACAAGCGTGGTCCGGACGAGAAGAGCGAGGAAATGCACTACGAAGGCGGCCTGGAGGCCTTCGTGCAGTTCCTCGACCGCGCCAAGAAGCCGCTCATCCCCGCTCCGATCATGCTGAAGGGCGAGCGAGACACGGTCATCGTGGAAGCTGCGCTCTGGTGGAACGACTCGTACCACGAGAACGTGCTCTGCTTCACCAACAACATCCCGCAGCGCGACGGCGGCACGCATCTGGCCGGCCTGCGCGGCGCGCTGACGCGGCAGGTCGCGGGCTACGCGGAAAGCTCCGGCATCACCAAGCGCGAGAAAGTGCAGATCACCGGCGAGGACTGCCGCGAGGGGCTGACCTGCGTGCTTTCGGTGAAGGTGCCCGACCCGAAATTCTCCTCGCAGACCAAGGACAAGCTCGTCTCCTCCGAGGTGCGCCCGGTGGTGGAAAGCATCGTCAACGAGGCGCTGGGCGCCTGGTTCGAGGAGCATCCCGCCGAGGCAAGGGTCGTGGTCGGCAAGGTAGTGGAGGCGGCCGCGGCGCGCGAGGCGGCGCGCAAGGCGCGCGAGCTGACACGCCGCAAGGGCGCGCTCGACATGGCCTCGCTCCCCGGCAAGCTCGCCGACTGCCAGGAGCGCGACCCGGCGCTTTCGGAAATCTTCATCGTGGAGGGCGAGTCCGCCGGCGGCTCCGCCAAGCAGGGCCGCCACCGCGCCTTCCAGGCGGTCCTGCCGCTGCGCGGCAAGATCCTCAACGTGGAGCGGGCGCGCTTCGACAAGATGATCTCCTCCGATCAGATCGGAACCCTGATCACCGCGCTCGGCACCAGCGTCGGCAAGGAGGAGTTCGATCTTTCGAAGCTCCGCTACCACAAGATCATCATCATGACGGACGCCGACGTCGACGGCGCCCATATCCGTACGCTGCTCCTCACCTTCTTCTTCCGGCAGATGTCGGAGCTGGTGGAGCGCGGCCATCTCTTCATCGCCCAGCCGCCGCTCTACAAGGTGACGCGCGGCAAGTCGGAGCAGTACCTCAAGGACGAGCGTGCGATGGAGGAGTACCTGATCGCCGGCGGGCTCGAGGAGGCGGTGCTGACGCTTGCCGGCGGCGAGACGCACGCCGGGTCCGACCTGCGCGCCATCGTCGAGGAGGCGCTGCAGGTGCGCCACATCCTGGACGGCCTGCATTCGCGCTACGACCGGGGCGTCGTCGAGCAGGCCGCCATCGCCGGCGCGCTCAACCCGGAGCTTCTCTCCAACGACGAGCGCGGGCGCGAGGCCGCCGCATACATCGCGCGCCGGCTGGACATCCTGTCGGAGGAAACGGAACGTGGCTGGAGCGGCAGCTTCGACGAAGCGACCGGGCTTATCTTCGAGCGGACCGTACGCGGCGTTACCGAAGTGCGGGCGATCGATTCCGCGCTGCTCCATTCCGCCGATGCGCGCCGCCTCGACGGGCACGCCGCGCATCTGCAGAGCATCTACGCGCGCCCGGCGGCGCTGCGCCGCAAGGACACGGAGACGGCGATCTACGGGCCGCGCGACCTGCTGGAGGCGGTGTTCTCGGTCGGCCGCAAGGGCCTGGCGATCCAGCGCTACAAGGGGCTCGGGGAGATGAACCCGGACCAGCTCTGGGAGACGACCCTCGACCCCAACGCCCGCTCGCTGCTGCAGGTGAGGATCCGCGAGGCCGACGAGGCCGACGACATCTTCACCAAGCTGATGGGCGACGAGGTTGAGCCGCGCCGCGAGTTCATCCAGGAGAACGCGCTGTCGGTGGCGAACCTCGACGT
>CAZMJQ010000452.1:0-2745 GCA_964566475.1 uncultured Propylenella sp.
TAGCTCCCGACATAGGTGCGCGGCTGGCCGATCCAGAAGGCCGGCTCGATCAAAGCCACGATCCCGGCGGCGGCCATCGCCTCGTAGTCGTCGGTGGTCCGCGAGATCATGTGGGTGTGGGGGTCGATGAACATCATGACGGCAGCCTCGGTGATTCCTAGCTCTTCCGGCCGGCCTATGCGCCGACGCTCTCCCATGAGAGCGAGCCGGCCTGCATCAGGCGCGCCTCGTCGGCCAGCCGCTTCAAAAGCTCCGGCGCGCGGCTGTCCGGGCTCGCTGAAAGGGCGAGCGCGGCGGCGCGACGGTCCATCTCCTCCCCGCTCTCGGAGAGCCGCGCGAGGTCGTCGAGCAGCACACCTTCCGCGTACGGTCCGAAGCAGCGCCAGAGCTCGGCCGTGACCGGACGTCCCGCCGCCCACCGCTCGTGCGCATAGTCGGAGAGGATTTGCGCGAGTGTCGGATTGCGCCGTTCGTCGAGCCCCTGGATCGGAGCCAGGGTGGACCCGATGAAGAGCGCCTTCAGCACCATGTGGTTCCAACGCTCCTCGGAGAAATTCTCCTTCGGATAGGGATTGCGGTGGGCGATCGCCTCGAACACCGTCCGCATGTTGGTGCGCAGTCCCTCGCCCGCCTGCCACTCAAGCGTGGCCGGCTCGGGATAGAGCGGCAGCCCGCGATAGAGCGCCACCAACTCGCTCACCTCCGCGGTGCGGCAGAGCTGCTTGAAGGTGTCCGAGAGATTCTCCGTGGACTGTGCGAGCTCCAGAAGCGCAAGGACGCGCGCCGCGTCGTCGACGGTCCAGTCGCGCGGGTCCCAGCCGCGCCGCGCCTGCGCGGCGGCGGCGAGGTCTTCGGCGGAGAGATCGAGGTCGGCGCGTCCGAGCTTGCGCGGCGCCAGACCGAGCGCGATCTCCAGGTCGCGCAGCCGGCCCTCGGGAAGCCTGGCGAGCGCATCCTCAAGCCACGCGAACGCCTCGGGCGAAACCTGCCGCTCCAGCCATCCCTTGAGCAGTCGCCTGACGGCTTCGCCCACACGCACCTCCTCACCAACGCGCTGTACTATAGGTCGCGCGGAGTAGCGCGTGAAGGGGAGGGCGATGTCAGGGCGCGCTTGCCTCTTCACGAAGCCGAGCGCTAGGTGAAAGCATGACTCCGACCCTCGTCCTGCTGGTCGTCGGGCTTACGCCGTCGCTGGTGGGGCCGCATACGCCCAACCTTCAGCGGCTGGCGCAGCCGGGCGGCCTCCGGCCGCTCAACACCGTGCTGCCGGCCGTCACCTGCACGGCGCAGAGCACCCTTCTCACCGGCCTCATGCCGTCGGGGCACGGCGCGGTGGCGAACGGCTGGTATTTCCGCGATCTCGCCGAGATCTGGCTCTGGCGGCAGTCCAACAGGCTTGTCGGCGGCGAGAAGATCTGGGAGGCGGGGCGCCGCCTCGACCCGGACTTCACCTGCGCGCAGATGTTCTGGTGGTACAATATGTATTCGACCGCCGACTGGAGCGCGACGCCGCGGCCGATGTACCCGGCGGACGGGCGGAAGATACCGGACCACTATGCGCATCCCCCCGAGTTGCACGACGAGCTGGACGGTAAGCTCGGACCGTTTCCGCTTTTCAAGTTCTGGGGGCCGGTGGCGGACATCGAGTCGAGCCGCTGGATCGCCCGCGCGACGCTGCACGTGATGGAGACACGTAATCCGACGCTCACCTTCTGCTACCTGCCGCACCTCGACTACAATCTGCAGCGCCTCGGCCCGGACCTCACGCATCCGCGCCTGCAGAAGGACCTGCAGGAGGTCGACGCGCTCTGCGGGGAGCTGATCGAGGCGGCGGAGCGCGGCGGGCGGGCGGTGGTCGTAGTCTCGGAGTATGGGATCACGCCGACGACCGATGCGGTGCACATCAACCGTGCGCTGAGGGAAGCCGGGCTCGTCGCGGTCCGCGTGGAGATGGGCCGCGAGATATTCGATCCAGGCGCCTCGGAAGCCTTCGCGGTCGCCGACCATCAGCTGGCGCATGTCTACATCCGCTCGCCGGAGCGCGTCGGCGAAGTGGCGGCGCTGCTTGAGGCGCTGGACGGCGTGGAGCTGGTGCTGGACGAGGACGGCAAGCGGCAGGCCGGGCTCGATCATCCGCGCTCGGGCGAGCTCGTAGCGATCTCGCGGTCGGACCGCTGGTTCAGCTATTATTACTGGCTCGACGACGAGCGCGCGCCCGACTTCGCGCGCACCGTCGATATCCACCGCAAGCCCGGTTACGACCCGGTGGAGCTTTTTCTCGATCCCGCGATCCGCGTGCCGCAGGCCGCCGTCGGCTGGCGGCTCATGAAGCGCAAGCTCGGCATGCGCACGCTGCTCGACGTGATCTCGCTGAAGGACACGCAGCTCGTCAAAGGCTCGCACGGCCGCCTGACCGACGATCCGAACGAGGGGCCGCTCGTCATCAGCTCCCGCCCCGACCTTCTGCCGCAAGGCGCCGTGCCCGCCACCGCCTTCAAGCAGCTCGTGCTCGATCATGTGTTTCAAGGTCGGGCGGCGCCTCATTCGTAGCCCGGATGGAGCGCAAGCGGAATGCGGGAACGACCGCGCGCCCCGCACCGCCGCCCCGGATTGCGCTTCGCTCCATCTACCGTGTTGAGAGTCAAGCCATTGATTGACGCGGTGAGGGTGCGGCAGCGTGCTCGGCGGTCAAGGGGACCGCTGCGCGGCGGCTTTGCCGCCCTTGACCGCCTGCGCGCGCAGCCG
>CAZMJQ010000453.1:0-13197 GCA_964566475.1 uncultured Propylenella sp.
GCCTGGGCAATCAGCCAGAGCTGCACCCAGCCGAGATAGAGCACGGCGAACACCGCGCCGATGACCGCGATGACGAGCGTCTCGCGGAGAGTCCATGTGCCGGATTGGGGCATGCGCGCCTCCTGGTTTCGTAGTGCGACGTCCCGCGCCTTGCGCGGTGGAGTTCAGGTCAGGCTCGGGCTGTTCGCCGACACCGTGAGGTCGAGCGCGACGTGGCCCTCCGGCGCGCCGAAGCGCAGGAAGGCCTCGCTCAGCGCGGCGAAGACGGGGCCCGCGTCGCCGCGCACCTTGGTGCAGAAGTTCTTCGACCGGTCGAAGACGCCCGACTGCTTGAGGAAGTCGATGCAACCGTAGATGTCGTCCATGTGGTGGCTGCTGCCGAGCGGATAGAGCGAGAACTGCGCGGCGACGTCCTGGCCCTGATGTGCGGCGCCCTTAACGGCTGCGACCGCGTCAGAGACGCGCTGCTGAAGCGGCGCTTCGGCGCTGAGATCGGCGGACGTCGTGCAGATCGGATCGTCCGGCTCGCCGGAGCACCCGCGCGAGACGGCTGCGGAAAGCACACAATGGACGCCGTCGCGGGAGGCGGCGACATGCAGGTCGCGCATGGCCGGGAACAGAAGCTCCGGCGGCCCCACCAGAAGAGTGGAGATATCGTCGGTCTCGATGCGGCAGGCGCTGCGATAGGGATCGAGCGCGCTGAGGCTGTCGAGGATGACGCGGACGAAATCGTCCGTCATCGGATAAAGAGCAAGCTGTGCGCCGGAAAACATGACCTCGCTCCGCTGGCATTACCCAGATCAGCTTGAAGGGTTTGGCAGCTTCGCGCCGCGCTCTCAGCCCCGACGATACGGAGCACCCCTGTCGATGCGGACTATGTAGAGCCGTGGCCGTGGCGGGGCAAGTGGTGTCTCGGGTGAACTGGCTAGCCGGAGGAAGGCAGCCGACTCGCCCGCGCCAGCAACCTTTCTGCCGCCTTCAGGTGAGGGCGGTCGAGCATCTTGCCGTCGAGTGAGGTGACGCCGGTGTCGCCGAAGAGCTGGAACGCCTCCACCACGCGCTCGGCGCGCGCGACCGCCTCTTCGCTGGGCGTGAAGGCCTCGTTGATGGTGGTGAGCTGGTTGGGGTGTATCGCGAGCTTGCCGGAGAACCCGTCGCGGGCGGCGGCGGCGCATTCGCGCTTCAGGCCGTCGAGGTCGCGGAAGTCGGTATGCACGGTGTCTATGGCCGCCACGCCGGCGGCGGTCGCGCCGAAGAGACAGAAATTGCGGGCAAGCTCGGCCGGCGCGGTCCAAGTTCCGTCGGCGCGCGGCGTCTCCGCGCCGATGTCGGCAGAGAGGTCCTCCGCGCCCCAGGCAAGCGCGTCCAGCCGCGTGCTCGCATTCCCATAGCTGCCGAGCGCGAAGATCGCTGCAGCCGATTCCGTTGCGATAGCCATGACGCGTGTGCTGCCGTCGGCGATGTTGTGCAGCGCCTCGCGCACGGCAAGGCGCGCGTCGAGCGCCGCGATGTCGCCGCCGCTCGTCGCCTTCGGCAGCACGATGCCGTCGGGCGCGCCGGTCATCACCACGTCGAGGTCGCCGTCGGCGAGTGCCGTGTCGAAGCCGTTGATGCGCACGTAGAGAAGCGGCGGATCGGGCGTCTCGCCGCGGTCCTGCAGGAAGGCGAGCACGGAACGGCGCGCGGCCTCCTTGCTGGCGGCCGCGACGGAATCCTCCAGGTCGAGGATCAGCGCATCGGCGGCGCTGCCATAGGCCCTGGCGAGCTTCTCCGGCTGGTCGCCCGGCACGAAGAGAAAGGAGCGCATGTCTCTACGCCGCCCTCGTCTTCATGAAGGCCTGCCGCCGGCAGATCGCCACCAGCGTGCCGTCCTGCTTGAAGCACCGGTGCTCGAACTCGACGATTCCCGCATTGGGGCGCGACTTCGACTCGCGCCGGCCGACGACCTCCGTCGTGACGTGCACCGTGTCGCCCTGGAAGAGCGGGGCGGGGAAGCGGACGTCGGTCATGCCGAGATTGGCGATGGTCGTGCCGACGGTGATGTCATTGACGGAAATGCCGATCATCAGGCCGAGCGTGAAGAGCGAGTTCATCAGCGGCTGGCCCCACTCCGTCTCCGTCTCGCAATAGTGGCGGTCGATATGGAGCGGCTGCGGATTCAGCGTCATGTTGGAGAAGAGCATGTTGTCCATCTCCGTCACGGTGCGACGGAGCGGGTGCTCGAACACCCGGCCCTCCTCCAATTCCTCGAAATAAAGTCCCATCGTCGGATCCCCTAGCGTGCAACTAGAGCCCGAAAGCGCCTCGCTCGGCAACGATTCGTTAAGGCTGGGCGTGCACGATCCGTTAACCCTGAGAGCCGGGCTGAGCGCGGATCGAATGAGCGGCATCGTCGAAAAGTTCCTTCTGTGGGCCCGCCGGGCGCCCGTGGAAGCGCGCTGCGAGGCTGCCGGAGCGCTGGCGCGGGCCTTCCTCCAGTCGCCGCTGTCGCGGCAGGAGCGCGACGAGGTGGAGGCGGCGCTCACCGTCCTGCTCGACGACAGCGCGCTTGATGTGCGCCTGGCGCTCGCAGAGGAGTTCGCCCACAGCGATCAGGCGCCGCAGCATCTGATTCTCTCCCTCGCCAACGACAAAGACCGTGTCGCCGCGATCGTGGCGGGACGCTCGCCGCTCATCCTCGACAGCGAGCTGGTGGACATGGTGGCGACCCGGGGCGAGGCCGTGCAGGTCGCAATTGCGAGCCGCCCGTTCCTGTCGCGGGCCGTCTCCGCGGCGGTCGGCGAGGTGGGGATGCTGGCGGCATGCCGGGCGCTCATCCGCAACCGCGGGGCGCGCGTGCCGCGTTTCACGCTAGACCGCATCGTCGTCAGGCACGGGGACAGCCCCGAGATGCGGCTGACGCTTCTGGAGCGCGAAGATCTGCCGATTGAGGTGCGCGAAATCCTGCTCGGCAAGCTCGCCAGCGCGCTTCGGGAGCTCATCGTAAGCCATGACTGGATGGCGCCGGTGCATGCCGACACCGTGATCCGCGATGCGCACGAATGCGCCACCATCGCAAATGCGTTCGAGGCGCCGGCGGACAACATGCCGGCGCTCGTCGCGCAGCTGATGCAGGGCCGGGCGCTGACGCCCACCTTCCTCATACGCACCGTCGCCGCGGGGCAGACGGCGCTGTTCGAGGCTGCGCTTGCCGCGCTGGCTGACGTGCCGCGCGCGCGTGTGAGCGCGCTTGTCGCCTCCGGCCGAAACTCGACGCTGAGGGCGCTGCTCCAGCGGGCCGGCTTGCCGCGTGACAGCTTTGCGGCGTTTGCAGCGGCAATCGAGGTGATCCGCACCGGCGAGTTCAGGGAAGCCGACAGCGATTACCGGCGCGCGAGCCAACTCATCGACGCCATTGTGGAGCGCTACGAGAAGAGCCGGCCAAACCGTGAGCGCGACCGCATCCTCATGCTGCTGAGACGCTTCGTGCGCGACGCCAAGCGCGCCGCGGCGCGCGGCTATGCCGACGAGTTGAAGGAAGCGGCCTGAGGAAACGCGGCCGTCTAGAGGCCGTGCCGTGCATCATCGTGAACCGTGGATGGGAGATGGTGGGCCGGATGGGGCTCCCGGTGTGCGCTATAATTTCATTTTCCGCGCGTGTCCCGCTTCGCCTGGGCGACACTCGCAGCCTTGCGCAACCGTCCGCGCTCCATAGGACGAATTAGGTTCTCAGCGCGCATACCCGCTGAGTTCTGCATCCCTTTGTGGGCGTGACGGCTATTGAAGGTCGGTTCCTCATCCTCACTGGTTCGTTTCATCGCCAAGGCGTTCCTCGCGTTCTCAACGAGAGAAGCTCTCGCAGCCATTCGGCGGCGGCGCTCAATCTCGCTATTAAGGCGGCGCATTGCCATCGCGAGAACAGCCACCTTGAGCTTCGACCCGTCATCAGCCTGCGATGGTGCCGCGCCCCGGGGGTCAGACTTACCGCGCACTTCTCGGCGGCGCTGGTCGGCTTGCCTTCTTGCTTTCTCACGCCGGTTGCGCATCAACTTCACGAGCGTGGAAAGCTCCCCGTCAGGTAGCTCCTGCAAGACCGGGTGGTGAGACTTGTCCACCAATTCCTGCTCATCCGCGCTCAGCGCCCGCGCTTCCTCTTTCTTTGTAATTGCCATCAATTCCTCTCCTGAGCGTGCTGCCAGTGGTCATGGTAACGCATTACGACCTCCCCCTTCAAAATCCAACGCTCCGTCTCCTGAGGAACCGGCATCTCGCTCTTCCCGAGCTCTGGAGGAAGCCCCTGTTTCCAGTGGAGCCTTGGATTTGACATTTGATCGAGGACTCGCCGCAGGCGGGATAAAAGTTTCAAATTCGCCCCGCTGTCCGCGTGGTCGGTGATTTCTTTACCATTTCACGGCACCGTCCCTGTTGATGGTTGGCATACAGTTGCCGCCGGTCGGGACTTTGTATGCGTACCCTTTCGATTCCATTCCGCCTGGCCGGCTGCATGGCCTTCCTGTCCCTCGCTTTTCTCGCGGCTTGCGGGACGGTCAGCTCGCACAAGAGCGGCGGCAGGAACGATGTCGCGTGCATGGCGCGCGCCATGTATTTCGAGTCCATCCGCTCCAGCGACGAGGGGATGCTCGCCGTCGGGACCGTTGTGATGAACCGCGTGGAATCGGAAGAGTTCCCGAGCACCGTCTGCGGCGTGGTCGGACAGAAGAACCAGTTCGCCCCCGGCGTGCTCTCCCGGGCCATGACGGAGGGCAGGAGCGCGGAGCGCGCCGAGCGCGTGGCACGGGCGGTCCTGAGCGGCAAGCGGCATCGCGGCGTCGGCAAGGCGATGTACTTCCACACCGCCGGGCGCACCTACCGCTACAGCAACATGCACTACGTGCTGGTGTCGGGGGGCAACGCCTTCTACACCCGCAAGCCCGACGGAAGACGCAACTACATCCCGCGTCAACAGATCGCCGCCGCCGGTCCGACGACCTCGCTTGAGGCCGGCCACGGCCGGGGGCGGCGGAACGACAGCATAGCGCAGCCCGGCCATCTCCTGGCGGCCGCACCGACGCCGCCCGCGAGGTCGCCGGCGCCGAAGCCCGCAGGCCCGGCCGCGCCGACGATCGAGCAACTCATCCTGGCGAGTGCCGGCTGGTAGGCGCGCGAAGCGTCCCCGACAGCGTCAATAGCGGAACTGCTCGGTCAGGATGCGCTCGTCCCACGGATGGTCGCGGTCGAACATGACGAGGCAGGCGGCGCTCCTGTCCTCCTCCACCGTCACGTCCGTCACGCTCTTGAACTCGATGTGGTCGGCGACTGCGTTGACCGGTCGTTTGTCGTCCTCCAGAACGGCAATGGCGACCTTGACGTGGTTCGGCAGAAGCGCGCCGCGCCAGCGCCTCGGGCGGAACGCGCTGATCGGCGTCAGCGCGAGGAGCGGCGCATTGATGGGCAGGATGGGCCCATGCGCGGACAGATTGTAGGCGGTTGACCCGGCCGGCGTCGAAACGAGCACGCCGTCGCAGATCAGCTCCTCGAGACGGATCACCCCGTCGATGGTTATCTTCAGCTTGGCCGCCTGGTACGACTGGCGCAACAGCGACACCTCGTTGATCGCGCGAGCGGAGTGCGTCTTGCCGTCGGCGCCGGTGACGGTGGCGAGGAGCGGATGGATGACCTCCGTTTTCGCCGCAGCGAGCCGATCCACCAGTCCGTCCGGCCGATACTCGTTCATCAGGAAGCCGACCGAGCCGCGGTTCATGCCGTAGATCGGCTTGCCCTTGCTCATCTGCTCGTGCAACGCGGTCAGCATGAGGCCGTCGCCGCCGAGCGCGACGATGACGTCGGCTTCCGCCTTCGAGGCTTCGCCGTAGCGCTCGCGGAGCGCCGCGGCGGCCTCCTGGGCCTCCGGCGCGTCGCTGGCGATGAATGCGATGGCGGTCATGGCTCGGCTCCGCCGGTGTCGTAGTATGGCGGAGTGCGAATGGCGATAGGGCAGTCCGACAGAGATGGCGGATTTGTCATTGCCGATTGCCCAAGCCCACCTGACCGGGAGATCACCATGATAGATGCCTCCACCCCTGCGATGGCGCTCATCTACTGCCCGTGTCCCGACCTCGACGCGGCCAGGCAACTCGGGAGTCAGCTACTGGACGCGCGGCTCGTCGGCTGCATCAACATCATTCCGGGCATGGTGTCGCTCTACGACTGGGAGGGCGAGCGCGAGGAGGAGGCTGAGACGGTGTTGATCGCCAAGACCAGCGCCGCAAAGGCGGACGCGGCGCGGGCGTTCATCGAACGGGAGCACCCCTATGACGTGCCGGCCGTGCTGACAATCGGGCTCAGCCGCGTGAACGCCGGGTACAGGGACTGGCTGCTGGCGGCAATCGCTTGAGCCGGCGCCCTCGAGCGCAGAAGCAGGGCTCTCGCCCGCTGCGGCGTTGAATTTCTTAATCAATCCTCTGTCTATTTCCAGAGGATTGGGTGTAGAATAGGGGCTCGGGTCGGGGGGAATACTCAATCAGAGGTTAACCCTGCCAAACTCTATCCCTGGCGCGTTAGTTAAGAGTCCGTTACGTCCTGGCAACCGGAGAGACGGAAGGATGGACGCCAGAAGGCGGCTCGCGATCTGAGGAGAACCGTAATGAGTAAGCTCAATATCGGCATCGAAATCCGTGATTTCGATCTGGAGCGTATGGGCTTTTCGCTGTCTGTGCTTGACGAGGGCAAGAAGCGGCAGACTTCGGAAGCATATCTTCGCATGACCCTTGGGGAGCTCAACACGTTCCTGGCGGCGCTTAAGGCAGCCGAGGGGGAGATCGACGTCTCGACGGTGGAGCCGTCCGGCGTCAGCAAGCTGCCGACCGTAAAGGTCAGCCGCTCGCGCGAGGAGAACGGTCCCGACTTCCGCTCGGAAAAGTCCATCGCCGCGGAGTAGATGCCGCGCCCGACGGCGAATGGTCCCGGCCCTCACGCCGGGCCGGTCCTACTTCAGAGAATCTGGCCCGCCGCGGTACCGCGGCGGGTTTTCCGTATTTAGCTGTTGTTACTCGGCAGGAGCGAGAACCCGCGCCAGCCTCGTGCTGAGGTCAGGGTAGGTTGCCTCGCGCAGGCGCGAGTTGGAGCGCCGCGCCTCCGCCACGGTCTCGTAGAGATCGGCAAGTCCCTCAAAGATCGCCGGCGGCAGGCCGCAGGCTCCGAAAGCGGTCGCCATCTCGCGCATCTCGCCGGCATATCGGTGCGCTTTCCTGAAGGTCTCGGGCAGACGGACCCCCAATTGCTTGTAGTGAGCTTCCTGGCTCTCAAGCATCTCCGCTTCCAGGACCGACTCCACCCCATAGGCGGCCGCGGCCGCCGTCAGCTCGATGAAGAGGCCGGCCGTGCCCTTGGTCAACGCGGCGTAGCACAGCTTGAGCGCCGAGGCGTCCCCGACCTTGTCGCCCGCCGGCCGCACGTCGAGGCCGAAATCCTTTAGCGCCAGCGCGGGCGCGAGATTGGGGCCTGACACGTAGAGGCGCGGCGGCTTCTTGTCCGGATGCGGGGCAGGGCCCACGATGCCGCCGTCGACGGCCGTGATACCCGCGGAAGCCAGTCGCGCCGCGATGCGCTGCATGGTTTGCGGCGCGATAGCGTTGCAGTCCAGGTAGGCGAGGGAGGGATTCGTGCGTGCGACCGCCGCGACCCGCTCGGCAAGCTCGACGGCGAGAGCGGGGGGAAGGATCGAGAGGAAGATGTCCGCACCTTCGACGAGCGCTTCGTCGCTTCCGACGCCCTCGATGCCGGCTTCCCTCGCACGGCGGCGGCTTTCGTCGCTGCGGTCTTCGAGATTGGTGACGACCCGGGCGCCGCCGCGCACCAGGGTGCCGCCAATACCGGCACCCATCTCTCCCGTCGCCATGAGCGCGACGGTGAGGCCGGCGCCGTTGCCTGTCGTCGAGGCCATGTGCGTCTCCTTCATGGTCGGTCCGCCGTCGCGGCGCATCTCCGCTCAGCCGCGCGCGTTCTCTTTCCCCGCGCTCAACTGCTCGAACAGGCGTTCCACATCCTCCCGGCGGCACAATTCCGTGCCCGGTGTCATCAGCGTCGCCGCGCCGGCCGCTACGCCGAGGCGCACCGCATCGGTCAGCTCCCATCCGCGCTCGAGCGCGAACACGATGGCGCCGACCATGCTGTCGCCGGCGCCGACTGCGCTGCGGATCGGCACGTCCGGCGTCGGAAAATGCTCCGCCTGCGTTCCGGTCACGAGGAGCGCGCCCTCATGCCCTAGGGAAACGACCAGAACCTCGGTGCCGCTCCGCTCGATGACCGAGCGCGCGGCCTCCACCTGAGCGCTCCTCTCATCCAGCGTCCGCCCCACCATGCGGGAGAGCTCGTTGAGGTTCGGCTTCATCATGTAGACGCCGTGCTCGGGGGCGTGGAGCATCGCCTGCGAGGTGTCGAGGACGAGGCGGGCGCCGATTCTGGACGCCATCGCGGCGATGCTGGCGGAGAGCCGGTTCTCGTCGGAGCCGGGCGGATAGCCGCCGCTGACGACCAGGTAGGAGGGAGCCGGATCGAGCGCGGCGACCGCCTCGAGGCACCGCTGCTCCTCGGATTCGGAAAGGCTTGGGCCAGGAAGCACGAACCGGAATTGCTGGCCGGTCGAGGCCTCGTCGACGGTTATGTTCTCGCGCGTCATGCTCTCGATCGGGACGACGTGCTGCTCCAGGCCGATCGCGTTCAGGCAATCGTGCAGTATCTCGCCGATCGGACCGCCTGCGGTGTAGATCGCCGTCGCCTTGCCGCCGAGGTTTTTCACCACTCGCGCCACGTTGATGCCGCCGCCGCCCGGATCGTGGCGCGGCGCGCTGCACCTGAGCTTGTGGGTCGGGACCACGCGGTCCGTTGTGGTGGAGAGGTCGAGCGCCGGGTTGAAGGTGAGGGTCGCGATGGTCGGCATGCGTCGTCGTTCCTGGCGGGCGTAAGCCATGAGAGTGCGATGCCGCTATTCCGGCTTCCAAGCGATGACCGAGGGGGGAAGTATCCTCAGGTGGTCGCGCACCTCGCGGACTCCTTCCGAACTCTCGGCGGCCACGCGCACCGCATTGCGCTCCGATTCCGACGCGACGTTGCCCCAGAGGTGCGCGACGCCGTTGGCGACCGTGACGTCGACGAGGGAGGCGCGCACGCCGGCATCCTCCTGCGCCGCCTGCAGGATGGCGGAGCGGATCGCATGGTCATCCGGTCCGGTACTGGAGACCCCGGAAGAAGCCAGTCCCTGAAGCAGGTTGGCGCGGCTCACGATCCCGACGATCCTGCCGTCGCGCACGACCGGCGCCCGCTTCATGTGTCGCTCCTCGAACAGCATGGCGATACGGTCGAGCGGCTCGTGCTCGTCGACTGTCACCACGTCCCTCGTCATCACGTCCTTGACCTTGAGCCCGTGCGCCTTGACGTACGCCTCGGACTTCTCCTCCGGCGACGAGGCGAGCGCCAGCCACCACGGTCGCCGCTCCGTAGTCAGCTCGGCGCGGCGCATCAGGTCGCCCTCGGTAAGAATTCCGACGAGGCGGCCGGAATCGTCCACCACCGGGACGCCGCTGATCCGCCGGTCGAGCATGAGCCTGGCCGCCTCCGGGACGCCCGTCTCGGGTCCCACGGTCACCACGTCGGCGGTCATGACATCCCTCGCTCTCATGGCCTCTCTCCTGAAATGCGGTAGCTGCTTGGCACAGGGCGGTTCATTCCGGAACCTGAAGCGCGAGCATTTTTATCAGATCGTCAACGACGAATTTGGATTCGACGGTTCGCAGCCCTGCCTCGGGAACGTGCTCCTCGGTGCGACGGTCGAACCCGGCTCCGTAAGCCCATCGCATCCACGGCTCCCATATGCGGGCGAGGGCGCGGCGGACCGTGCCGCGCGGGCGCACGTACTCCAGAAGCCGGATCACGCCCCCCGGCCGGACCACGCGGCGCAGCTCCTTGAGGGCCGGTGTCTGCAACGTTTCGGGGAGCACACAGAACAGGAACGTCGCGACCGCTGCGTCGAAGGAATCGTCGGGAAAGTCGAGGCGCGTCACGTCCATGCGCTTCAGCTCCACCTCGGCGCCGAGCTGCGCGCGCCTGCGCTCCGCGCGCCCCAGCATCGCCGCGCTGAGATCGACGCCGACGACGCTGGCGCCAAGCGGGTAGAAGGGAATGTTCCGTCCTGTACCCACCCCCGCGTCCAGCAGGCGACCCGTGAGTCCCTGAAAGAGCAACGGCCGGATGTGGCGGTAGCGTCCGTGCTCGAACGGCAAGTCGAGCAGGTCGTAGAACGGCGCGATCCGCTGATATCTGTCGAGGAGCGATGTCAATCGTTGCCTTCCCGTCGACTCGTGCCGTGAACCATGCACGCACACCCAGACCGGCGGCGCTCTCCTTGATCTCGCTCAAGGCGTCTCGGAACCTCGCCGGCGATTGGAAGGTTGCACGTCGGATTGGCGATCTCTCTACGGGAAGGAAATACGCATGGCCAGAACCGCGAAGGCCCAAGCGCCCGACGCCCCGCAAGTCGTCTGGTTCGAGACCCTGGGGCGCAAGGACGTGCCGCGGGTCGGCGGGAAGAACGCCTCGCTCGGCGAGATGGTGCAGAAGCTCGGTGCGCAGGGCGTCAAGGTGCCGCCCGGATTTGCGACGACAGCGGATGTCTATTGGCGCTTCGTCGAGGCAAACGGTCTTCGCGAGACGATTGCCGGAACGCTGAAGGAGCTGGAGACGGGCAAGATACGCCTTGCGGAAGCCGGCGAGAGGCTCCGGCGCGTGTTCCTGCGGAGCGACTGGCCGGCAGAGACGGCCCACGAGATCCGCGAGGCCTACCGCGAGTTGTCGAAGCGCTCAGGCAAGCCCGACGCGGACGTGGCTGTCCGCTCCAGCGCCACGGCAGAGGATTTGCCCGATGCCAGCTTCGCCGGCCAGCAGGAGACGTTCCTCAACATATCCGGCGAGGATGCGCTGCTTGACGCCTGCCGTCGCTGCTTCGCCTCGCTCTTTACCGACCGGGCGATCAGCTACCGCGAGGCCAAGGGGTTCGACCATCTCAAGGTGGCGCTCTCGGTCGGCGTGCAGAAGATGGTGCGCTCCGACATCGGCGGCGCGGGCGTGATGTTCTCCATCGACACGGAGACCGGTTTCGACAGGCTTGTGATGATCGACGCGGCCTGGGGGCTTGGCGAGAACGTCGTGCAGGGTGCCGTCGATCCCGACGAATACCAAGTATTCAAGCCGCTGCTCTCGGACGGGAAGCGCGTCCCGATCATCGAGAAGAAGAGGGGCAAGAAGGCACAGAAGATGATCTACGCTACGAGCGCCGACGAAGGGCCGACCCGCAACGTGCCGACCTCGCGCGTCGAGCGCGCGTCCTTCGTGCTGAGCGACCAAGAGATCCTGACGCTCGCCCGCTATGCCGTCACCATCGAGAAGCACTACGGCATGCCGATGGACATGGAATGGGCGAAGGACGGGGAGACAGGCGAGCTTTTCATCGTGCAGGCGCGACCAGAGACGGTGCAGGCGCGGCGCGAGGCGGGTCAGATCAAGAGCTACACGATCAGGTCCAAGGGCAAGGAGCTGGCCAAGGGGCTCAGCATCGGCGACGCGGTGGCCGCCGGGCGGGTCTGCCTCATCGAAAGTGCTCGCGACATCGCGCGCTTCGTCGATGGCTCGATCCTCGTCACCGGCACGACCGACCCGGACTGGGTGCCGATCATGAAGCGTGCCGCGGCCATCGTGACGGATCACGGCGGGCGCACGTCGCACGCAGCGATCGTGAGCCGCGAGCTCGGCCTTCCCGCGATCGTCGGGACCGGCAACGCCACGCACGTCCTGTACGACGGCCAGGACGTGACGGTCTCCTGCGCGGAAGGGGACGAGGGCCGCGTCTACGAGGGGACCGCGGACTATACGGTGGAGACAATCGACATTGGAGACGTGCCGGACACATGCACAAAGGTCATGCTCAACCTGGCCAACCCGGCCGCCGCTTTCAGCTGGTGGCGGCTCCCGGCCGACGGCGTCGGGCTGGCGCGCATGGAGTTCGTGATCAACAACGCCATCAAGGTGCATCCGATGGCGCTCGTCCGCTTCGACGAGCTGAAGGACTCCGAGGCGAAGCGCGCGATCGAGGCGTTGACGCGCGGCTACGAGGACAAGACTGAGTATTTCGTCGATCGCCTGGCGCGCGGGCTCTCGCGCATCGCGGCTTCGGCCTATCCGAACCCGGTCATCGTGCGCATGAGCGACTTCAAGACCAACGAATATGCGGGCCTCCTGGGCGGCGCGGAGTTCGAGCCGAAGGAGGAGAACCCGATGATCGGCTACCGCGGCGCCGCGCGCTACTATTCGGAAGGCTATCGCGACGGGTTTGCCCTTGAATGCCGCGCCATCAGGCGCCTGCGCGAGGAGATGGGGTTCACCAACGTCGTGGTGATGATCCCGTTCTGCCGCTCCCCGCACGAGGCCGACCGCGTGCTCCAGGTCATGGCCGAACACGGCCTCAGGCGCGGGGACAACGGCCTCGAGGTCTACGTGATGTGCGAGATTCCCTCCAACGTGATCCTGGCGAAGGCGTTCGCCGAGCGCTTCGACGGCTTCTCGATCGGCTCCAACGACCTCACCCAGCTCACCCTCGGCGTGGACCGCGATTCCGAAGAACTGGCCGAGCACTTCGACGAGCAGGACGAGGCGGTCAAATGGATGATCGCGCGCGTGATCGCGGAAGCTAGCGAGACCGGCACGAAGATCGGGCTTTGCGGCCAGGCGCCGAGCGATCACCCGGAGTTTGCGGCTTTTCTGGTCGAGTGCGGGATCGATTCCGTGTCCGTCAGCCCCGACAGCTTCCTTGCGGTCAAGCGTCACGTGGCGAGGGCGGAGGGTGCGAAAGCCGGGGCGACGCTGGGTATGCGCGGTCAGAGCAATTGACCGGACTAATCCGGCGCCTGCCGCGATTTGGTCCCGGCAAGGCGCAAGGATTTCCAGATGGGACCTGGCTCCGATCGCAGAGCCGCTGCAATGGAGAGAGCATGTACACCTTCGACAAGACACTCCCACACGCATCCATGAACGAGGCGCTTGCCCGCACGCGAAAGGCGTTGGCGGGCGAGGGCTTCGGCGTGCTGACGGAGATCGACGTCAAGAAGACGCTGAAAGAGAAGATCGGAGCCGAGGTGGACGACTACGTCATCCTTGGCGCCTGCAACCCGA
>CAZMJQ010000454.1:0-7711 GCA_964566475.1 uncultured Propylenella sp.
GGCGGCATTCCTTCTACACCTGCCGCGCTGTCGAGACGGGCGGCTCGTGAGGAGCCCGCGCTCGTCCTATTTGAGGCATGCAATGGCCAGCAGAAGCGAAGAGATCAAGGAAAGCCTGCGGGCGGCGACGCGCTCGGCCGACGCTTTCTATGCGCCGTACGCGCATTGGCACCTCCGTGGCGTTTTCCCGGGCGAGGTCTACGAGGACCTCAAAGCGATGCCCTTCCCGATCGCCGAGATCGGCGATGTTTCCGGCACGCGCGAAGCGCACAATGCGGACCGCATCTACTTTGCCGGCGAAAACCTGGAAACGTTCGAGAACGCGCGGGCGATGGCCGACGCGTTCCAGGATGCCCGCACTATCGGGCTGCTGCAGGATACGTTCGGCGCGCGTCTCGACGACACCTTTCTGCGCATCGAATATGCACAGGATACGGACGGGTTCTGGCTGAAGCCGCACACCGACATCGGCGTGAAGATGTTCACCATGCTCATCTACATGTCCGACGATCCGCGTCACGCCGATCTGGGAACGGACATCTACGCCGACGAGAACACTCGTGTCGGCCGCTCGTCTTTCGAGCCGAACTCGGCGATGATCTTCGTCCCCTCGACCAATACGTGGCATGGCTTCGAGAGGCGGCCGATCCACGGCGTGCGGCGCTCCATCATCCTTAATTATGTGACGCCGGAATGGCGTGCGCGCGAGCAGCTCGCGTTTCCGCAGGACCCGGTGCGCACCAAGGCGGCGTGAAGCCTGCGGGACGATTCAGGCGCTGCTTTCCGCCGGAATCCGGGACGTCAGTCATCGCTCAAGCAGGGCCCGTATGCGTGCGGCTGGCTCGGCGCTCGCATCGATCGGCGCGACGCCGGCGAAATCCCAGTCCAGGTCGTCCCTCTCGATCGGCGACACGAGCCGCGCATTGATGATCTCGCGGAGGAACCTGTCGTGCCGCCGGCCGTTCCCCTCCAACCGCAGCACGTGCACCGGACTTCCCGTGGCAAGCGCCTCCGAGATCATCGAGATCGACTCGCCGGTGACGATCAGCCGGTCGGCCAGCGCCAGAATGCCGACATAGGGATTGCGCCCGGCCTCGTCCCACATCGTCCCGAGTGCGCCGGACTCCAGTGCCTGCGCCAATATTCTCTTGGCGGATTCGCCGGTGCGTCGCGACGGCGTGACCACGGCCGTCATGCCGTGCCCGGTGCGGGCGGTCCTCAGGATGCGCGCCAGGCGCTCCGTCACCGCCGCCGTCAGCCGGTAGCTGCTGTTGTTCCCGCCCACCAGCACGCCAAGGAGCGGCCTGTCATCGCGCTTCAGCGACGCCTTCCATTCGTCGCGGGCCGCCGCCAGGCGCGCCTGGGTGATGGGATGGAGCGCCGTGCGGACGGTGACCACGTTGGGGCCGGTCACGCCATCGTGCGGCATGGCGGCAACCAGATCAAAGCCTCTCCGGCCAAGCTCGGGGTTCTGCACGTAGGCTGTGATCGTGCGTCCGCCGGAACGGCGCTTTATCGCAAGCGCCAGCCCTATCGAGCGGCGTCCGCAAGTCACGACGAGGCGCGGCCAGGGCGGCGCCAGCCTATCGCCCTGCGGATCTAGCGCGGAGAGCGGCACCGGTGGGAAGCCGCCCGGCAGCCAGCGCCACGGACGGCGAACGACGATGTGCTTTTCGACGATGGGGAGCCCGACCGCTTCCGCCAGGCCCAGTGCCTGGCTGCGCATCCCGGCCTCCCCGGTTGTGAGCACCCAGCAGACTTGCTCGAGAATCATTCCATCCGCACGCGGCCGGTATCCTGACAGCCGGCTCAAGAACCAGCGGGCTTGCTTGCGCCGCTAGCATGCGCCGCGCGGTGTTGGAAGCCCGGGAGTGCTGGGCCGCTGGGCGGCCGGAGACCGAAGTGCCTCTTGCCGATTGTGCGCTCTTTACCGCTGCTCAGCTGGGCGGCAAATGCATAGCAGGCATGCAGAGCGGACACGTGCAACCTGGGGGACCCGCCTCTATTTTGTTGTCGAGCGTATGCCCGGACCCAGAGCTTCCCCTCCCTGCTCTGGCGAAGAACTAGGCATTCAGCCGATCCCCCGAAAGGTCTGCCGGCATTTCCGGCAACCTTTCCCCAGTGCCGGACCCTCCCCCTCGGGTCCGGCACTTTCTTTCCTGCTTCCCTGCCTCTTGCCGGAAGCGCCGCCCGAATTCTCTCGTGCGGCGGGCGCAGCCGCGGTCGTCAGGCTCCGGCCGCAGCGATCGCCTCGGCGAGATCGCCGTAGGGCTCGCACGTCGTGCCGCAGCGCGCCTCGATCTCGGCCAACTGCTCGCGGGCGAGGTCGAGCCTGCCCTGGATCACGTAAGCCTCGCCGAGGTACTCGCGCACGAGCAGGTATTCGGGATCGAGGGCCACGGACCGCATGTAGTAGCCTATGCCCTCCTCGATGCGGCCAAGCTGCCGCTTCGCATAGCCGCGATAGTTGAGCGCCTCGGCGGTCTCGGGGTTCTGCATCAGGTCGAGCACGTGGAGCGCCTCCTCGTAGCGGCCTTCGCGCGAGAGCGCCGCTGCATAGGAGGCGAGCGACCGGTCATCGACGATTCCGGAGCTCTGCGGAACGCATCTCTGGGTGCGCGAATCGTAGATTTGTCCGCTGGGGCAGGTGGTCGTCGTCGTGGACCCGTTGTCGTTAGCGACCGCCGGGACGGCAAGGGCGCCGGCAAGAAAGCCCGCTGCGGCGAGGACGGAGAAAGGCTTGAAGCTCGTCATGACGATGCCTCTCTTTCGAAGTGCGTTTGTCGGGCGGCAAGCGACTGCCATACGAAAATCATAGCCGCTCGGCGTGTCGAACGGGCGTCAATCTCGCGTGAATGGCGGAGGGTCCTGCGGCGCTCGCTGGACGGGTCAGGACTGGCCGCCGCCCGCGCTTCTTGCCGGGGGGTCCGCTTCCGCGCGCAGGTAGGCCCTGAAGTTCTCGTCAGGCATCGGCTTGGCGAAGAGATAGCCCTGGAAGGCGTGGCAGCCCAGCTGCCTGAGGAGCATGGCCTGCAGCTCCGTTTCCACGCCCTCGGCGACGACCGATATCCTCAGGCTGCGCGCCATGTTCAGGATGGTCTGGACGATCTCGCGGTCGCTCTGCGAGTTGTCGAGGTCCCGCACGAACGATTTGTCGATCTTCAGCGTGTCGATCGGCAGCCTCTTCAGGTAGGAAAGCGAAGAATACCCGGTGCCGAAATCGTCGATGGCGAAATGCACGCCCAGCGTCCGCAGCCTCTCCATCACGTCGGTGACTGTATCGATGTCGTCCAGCATGACGTGTTCAGTGAGCTCGAGCGTGAGCCGGTCGCCACGGGCACCTGACTCCGCCAGCGTGTCGCGCACGAGGTCCACGAAGTCGGTGCGGGTCATCTCCTGCGCGCTTACATTCATGGAAAGGCGCAGCCCGCGCAACTGCGGGTCGGCTTCCCACTCCTTCAGCGTCGCGCAGGCTGCTTTCAGCACCCAGCCGTCGATCGAGCTCATGAAGCCGTTGCGTTCGGCGAGCGGAATGAACTCGCCGGCCGGAATGAAGCCGCGAGCCGGATGGTTCCACCGCAGCAATGCCTCCGCCCCTATGCACTGCCCGTACGAGTCGACCAGCGGCTGGTAGTAAAGCAGGAAGCCGCCTTCCTTCGGCGCGTGGCGCAGGTCCGACGTAAGCGCAAGCCTGTCGGCGGCTGCGACCGCCATTTCCGGCTTGAAGAAGCGCAGCGTTCCTCTCCCCGCGGACTTCGCGTCGTAGAGAGCGAGCTCGGCCCGCTTCAGCACTCCGTCGACGTCGTGCTCCCCGGACATGAACATTACGACACCGATGCTCGCGGTGCCCTGGAAGGTGCTCTCCTCCAGCACAAAGGGGCGGTCGATCGCCGACAGTATCGCCTCCCCGAGGTGGCGCGCCCGCTCCTCGCCTGAAGCTCCCTCCCGCAATCCCTGCAGCAGCACGACGAATTCGTCCCCGCCGATGCGCGCCACGAAATCGTTCTTCCCGACGCACGCGCGCAACCGGTTGGCGATCTCGCACAGGAGAAGGTCGCCGATATAGTGACCCTTCGTATCGTTCAGAACCTTGAAGTGATCGAGGTCGATGAACAGCATCGCGTAGCGGCGTCGGCGCTCGGCGCGACGCGAGCGGGCCCGGCGCAGCCGCTCCCGAAGCGATACCCTGTTCGGCAGGTGCGTCAGCGCATCGAAGTAGGCGAGCTCGTATATCTTCGCTTCCGACCGCTTCCGCTCGGTCACGTCGACGATGTAGCCGTTCCACAGCGTCGACCCGTCGGCCTCGCGCTCGGGAACGGCGTTCGCAAGCACCCACTTTATCGTGCCGTCCGGCAGGCGGATCCGGTACTCGCATTGCCATGGCGTCAGCGTCTGCTTGGAGTAGTTGACCGAGGCCGCGATGCGCTCGAAGTCCTCCGGGTGCAGCAGTCTGCGCATGGCAGTCATGTCGTCGCGGACTTCCTCCGGACGAATGCCGAAGATGTGGAAGAGGCCCTGGCTCGCGTACGGCATCGACGGGTGTCCGTCGGGCCGGTGGCGAAGCTGATAGAGACAGCCCGACATCATCGAGGCGACTTTCTCGTAGCGCTCCTGCAGCTCGAGCTTCCGCATCGTGTCGGTAACTTCGCTGACATTGCCCTCGTAGTAGAGCGGTTCGCCGGTCTTCCCGTCGCGTACCAGGCGCACGCTTTCCTCGATCCAGATGCGCTCGCGGGTCTTGTGCCGGTAGACCTCCGAAACGACGTTGGTGACCTGCCCTTTCTCCAGTAGCATCTCGTGGATTTCGGCGCGCCGGCTCGGATCGACGTACCATTCCGTCGCGATATCCCGGCAACAGCGGATCAGCTCGTCGGCCGTCTCGTAGCCGTTGAGCCGGGCCAGCGCGGGATTGGCGCTGAGCATCCTGCCGTCGAGCGTGGAGCGGAACACACCCTCGCTGATGTTCTCATAGAGATCGCGGAAGCTGCGTTCCGCGCTCCGCGCCGCCCTCAGCGCCCGGTGGCGCTCATAGGCGAGCAATGCGAAACCGAAGCCGGTGGCGGCAGAGAGGGCGAGGAGCCAGCCGCGTACGGCCCTCTCGCCGATCGTGGCACCGGCGGTGTTCACGTCGGATGCGAACAAGCTGAGCAGGGTGGCCACGAAGAACAGGCCGCCGCAGACGGCGCCTACCAGGACAAGCAGATTGCCCGGCGTACCCGGCCGTGAATCGGCGGCAGCGCCCGCTCCGCGGCGGCGCATCTGCCGTGAGTCCGATCCGGACAATGTCTCCGCCTGACGCAGGCGCATTTCTGCTGCTCTCCCCGATTGCGCCCGTATGCTCGCAACAAATTGAAAAGAGAGACTTAAAACCCCGATCGGTCCGCTGAATGAAACGTTGCACGGCAAACGTGCATACGGCCGCCCGGGTTCCCGTTCTGTTGGCAGTATCGTGGCGCTAGCGAGGCCCCGACGAGGCCGCTCGTGGCAGGGGCGGGCGGTCGTGCGGCGCCGAAAATCTGATCGACCTTGCGATGGGTCAACGCGGAAACTGCGTTCAAAGGGAACGATGCACGTGGCAGGCAGGTTCTATTGTAAGCGTTCCGCATCCGGATGCGGACAATTGTCAGGAGATACAGATGAAAATGCGCACCATCCTTGCGGCGTTTGCGCTCCTCGTGGCGGTCCCGGCGATGCCGGGCCTGGCACCCGACGTGGCGCAGGCGCAAACGATCGCGTACGCCGAGCGTGGAACGACCAATCTGCGTGCCGGTCCCGGCATTCACTTCGCGGTGATCGGCAAAGTGTACGGCGGTTCCCAGCTTCTCGTGCACGACAGCCAGGGCGGCTGGTACTACGTGACGGCCAGCGGCCAGCGCGGCTGGATGGCCGGCTCGCGGCTGCGCTTCGCCTATGCACGCGCTCCGGCTCCGCAGCCTTATTACGTCCCCGTCGTCCCGCGGCCCTACGTGTATCGCGGACCGAGTTTCAGCTTTCGCTTTGGCGACTTCGACCGCGACAGGAGATGGCACCGGTCGCGTGACCGCCGGGACTGGAACCGCGGCCGCGGTCG
The DNA here is from genome assembly GCA_964566475.1 of uncultured Propylenella sp. GTDB lineage: Bacteria > Pseudomonadota > Alphaproteobacteria > Rhizobiales > Afifellaceae > DASWJZ01. The sequence continues at coordinate 6,071 of CAZMJQ010000454.1, forward strand.
GGGCGACAATGAGTGGCGCTGGCGGCGACGCGGGGACGGCGACCGAGGCTGGCGCCGGGTCGACTAGCCGGCCTCGCGAAAGTCTCAACCCCCGCGGACCCATCCGGAGGGGCGGAGCGGCGCCTGGCCGTTTCGCCCCTTCGTTTCTCGACTGTCACAGGCGATCGGAAGTCGCGAAGTCTACTGACAAGTCGCAAGCTTCCGCCTCTTTCCCGCCACGCTCCGGCAGCCCATATTGGCCGGGATGGCCACCAGCAGAATCAAGCGCCGGCAGGAGAGATCGGCGGAGACGCAGGGTGAAGGGTTCGGCGAAGCGCCGCAGCCCAGCCTGAAGGGCGAGCCGCTCTCGGGATCGGTCTCCGCGTGGGCGAACGAGATCGCCGATGAGGCCGATCGGCAGCGCGACGACAAGCGAAAGGCGAAGCGCCGCATCAAGGGCCGCGGCGATCCGACGCTGTCGGACCGTTCCATCGCGCTCGATCCGCCGAAGAAGGAAAAATTCCTCAAGACCGCGCGCGGCACGTCGATGGGCGGCCGCGCCAGTGCGCGCGAGCGCGCCGGCGCCGGGCTCATGCCGGTCGCCGGGCTCGACGTGACGCTGGAGGATGCCGCATCGCTTCCGCCCTCCGGCGTGACGGCAACCGTCGAGGCGCTTTCCGCTCTCATCGAGCAGGGCCGCCCGGAATTCCGCGACAAGACCTGGATGCCGCACCGGCCGCAGCGTCCGGAGAAGTCCGAAGGCGGCGTGGCGCTTGAGGTCGTCTCCGAATACGAGCCGAAGGGCGATCAGCCGACGGCGATCGAGGAGCTGGTGCAGGGCATCTCGGAGGCCAGCGAGCACACGCAGGTGCTTTTGGGCGTCACCGGCTCAGGCAAGACCTTCACCATGGCCAAGGTGATCGAGGCGACGCAGCGCCCGGCGCTGATCCTCGCACCCAACAAGACGCTCGCCGCGCAGCTCTACGGCGAGTTCAAGTCGTTCTTCCCCGAGAACGCGGTCGAGTACTTCGTCTCCTATTATGACTATTACCAGCCGGAGGCGTACGTCCCGCGTACCGACACCTACATCGAGAAGGAATCCTCCATCAACGAGCAGATCGACCGCATGCGCCACTCGGCGACGCGCTCGCTGCTGGAACGCGACGACGTGATCATCGTCGCCTCCGTCTCGTGCATCTACGGTATCGGATCGGTCGAGACCTACACGGCCATGACCTTCGGGCTGCAGGTGGGGCTCGCGGTCGACCTGCGGCAGGTGGTCGCAGACCTCGTGGCGCTGCAGTACAAGCGCACCGACATCAACTTCGTGCGCGGCACCTTCCGCCTGAAGGGCGACACGCTTGAGCTCTTCCCCGCGCACCTTGAGGACCGCGCCTGGCGGGTGTCGTTCTTCGGCGACGAGATCGAATCGATCCAGGAGTTCGATCCCCTGACCGGCCAGAAGACCGCCGACCTGAAGAGCGTGAAGGTCTACGCCAACTCGCACTACGTCACGCCCAAGCCGACCTTGGCGCAGGCGATTCGCGGCATCCGCGAGGAGCTGAAATGGCGGCTCGAGGAGCTGGACAGGGCGGGCCGGCTGCTGGAAGCGCAGCGACTCGCGCAGCGCACGCAGTTCGACCTGGAGATGATCGAGGCGAC